>ONXE01000085.1 GCA_900321775.1 uncultured Bacteroidales bacterium | reverse complement strand
CGGTTTGTTGCAGCTCTGCTTTTGTTTTGATTATCTGCATATTTATTCTAAGCTCTTCTGGATAGCGTCGAACAGTTTGTTCAACTCCAGCTGACACTCGTTGAACGAGTCGCTGATATTATCCATTGTGTCTTGAGCATCTTTTTTAGCCTTACCTTTCGCACCGGCTTTGATGTCGGCTTCGGCCTCTTCGTACTCGGCTATCTTGCCGGAGAAAGTCTCGGAACGAACGTTTTTGCCATAGCCCTCATACTCGTTTTCCAACGACAAGTCGTACAGTTTGACGTAGATTTTTCCGTCGCGGTAGGTGACGTCCATCTTGAACTTCATGGCCTCACGGAAATTACCGGCAAACGGGTTGTAGCGGCTTTTGGTGTTCTTGGTCAGCGCGTAATGGATGCTTTGCCCAGGCTCTTCACTAATCACACTTCGACTTTCGAAAGTCTGTTTGTTCATTGCCTTTTTGAATGCCTTCATTGCAGCCTCTCCATCGGCCTTGGAGGTGGTAAAGACGTGTTCGATAATGCATTCACCTTCGTCGTTGAGTTCGAAGTTCCATTGCTTCTCAGTCTTGGCTGCCATCAAGTTCATTGTCAATACTGGAGCAAATATTACTGCCAGCAGAAAAGTAAGAAATCGTTTCATTTTGTTGTGATTTTGGTTGCTTGTTTCTAAAATCGGGTGCAAAATTAGTGATTTTTTTTGGAATATGCAAGAAAAAAGTGAACTTTTTTGAAAAATACTGTACTTTTGATGCGTAGGTGGCATGGAGCGAGTCCGCTTATCACATACGAATCACATACGAATCACATAGGAATCACCTACGAATAACCTACGAATCACCTAGAGAATGTATTAAGGAAGAAGCCACTGCGCAATCGGGGGATTGAACAGCGAAGAACTCCACCGGCATAGAAGGGATATGCTTGAGGCTGATGCCGAGTCCCATCATGAAGAAGATGAGCACATAGCCATGCAGGTCGAAGAAGGCAAAGAGTGATTTCTTGCGCTCAGGGAAGGAGAGGATGCGGGTGGTATATCGCTTGATGAAGTTGTTGAACATCAGCGAAAAACCAACGGCCACGGCCACAGCGATGAGGCAAAGCCACCACACCCGTTCGGGATGCGTGGAATGGGTCTGCAGGAGGGATTGTATGCCGGTGATGAGAATCTTGATGCCGGGTCCCAACCAACAAAGCACCTGCATGAGTAGCAGGTGCTCTTTATTTACGGGAAGAATACGATCGGTATTCATCTGTTTGCTAAAAAGAAGGTCTTGAATACAGGATCCATGTTATTTGGCCAGTTCAGCCACGATGTTCTGCTCGAAGTCCTTCGGCTCGGCCACAGGTGCAAAGCGCTGAACAGTCTTGCCGTCGCGGGAGATGAGGAACTTGGTGAAGTTCCAGAGGATGTCGCTATCCTTCTCGACACTCTTGCTGATACGCTTGAGCATCGCGTGAGCAGCCTTGGCTTTCAGGCCCTTGTATTCCTCAGTAGGAGCCTGGGCTTTGAGGTACTCGAACACAGGGTTGGCGTTAGCGCCATTGACATCCGATTTGGCCATAAGCGGGAAAGTCACGCCATGGTTGAGGCGGCAGAACTCTTCAATCTGCTCGTCGCTGCCGGGCTCCTGGTTAGCGAACTGGTCGCAAGGGAAGCCGAGGATGACGAAGCCCTGGTCTTTGTACTTCTTGTAGAGTTCCTCCAGCCCGTCGTACTGCGGGGTAAAACCACATTTGGAAGCTGTGTTGACGATAAGAATCACTTGTCCTTTGTAGTCGGCAAGGTTCACTTCCTTGCCGCGATTGGATGTGGTTGTAAAATCATAAATTGTTGCCATAGTTGTATTTGTTTTAGTTGTTAACGAAGTTAGAATCAGTACGGTACATACTACCCAAAGTGTGTACCGCAAGGAGCGAAATCGCGCCATATTACATCATAGCGATGAGGAAGTTCTCGTATCCGATCTTGTCGATGAGATGGAGGTACTGTGCTTCCCAAGCCATGTGGTCTTTCTCGCCGTCAATCCATTTCTCGATGAGTTTGCGCGTTGGATAATCGTCGGCGAAAGCCTCGGCCAACAGGCTCAGTTCTTTGACAGCCTCGGGCTGATAGTCGGACTCGATTTGCTGTTTGGGATCGTCGCAGAAGGGGAATTCGACGGTTTTCATTGCCTCCTGCAGGTCTGCGGGTTTGCAACCAAGCTCCACGAGACGGGTGAGCACTTCTTCAGCCTCGGCCCACTCTTCTTCGGCCTCTTCTTTCCATTTGTCAGCCAGTTTGTTCCAGCCATTCAGGCGGTCATAAGCCGAGAAGGCAAAGTGTTGTTTACTGTTTCCAAACCATACTGCGCCCAGATAGGCAAATGCTTTCAATGCTTCTTCTTTAGTCATAATTGTAAAGATTTTGATGTTTATTGATTAAGTTTTTTCAGTTCATTAATCAGTTCGTCAAGCGATGGTATCATCCTGACTATTTCCATTTCCTTGTCTGCCGAAAGCGACAGCGCCTCCCTCATGCAGTTAGGGATAGACTCAGCCTGCTTATACAGGTTCTTTCCCTGTTCTGTCAGAGCCACTATGCGCTGGCGCGTATCCTCTTTACCACGTGTACGCGTGATGAGTCCGGCTTTTTCCATTCGCTGCAGGAGCGGAGTCATTGTGTTCGTGTCCAGCATCAGTCGTTTGCCGATGTCGCATACGGGTTGTTTGTCTTGTTCCCACAACACCAGCAGCACCAGATACTGCGGATAGGTGATTCCCATCGGACTCAGATAGGGGTGATACGCCCCCGTCATCAACCGCGCCGCCGAATACAGACGGAAGCATAATTGGTTATCTAATTTCAGTTGCTCGTTATACATTTCTTTGGTCATTTATGTCGTTCGCGATGCAAAATTACAAAAAATATTTTAATGTCGCAAGCGATATAAACACTTTTCTTAACAATCGTACATATTTTCTTAAAAAAGAAACCACCAACGTGCAGGTTGATGGCTTCAAAAGGCATATTTCGGGTTTCGGTTCAGGCAAATCCGATTGGTCGGAACTGCTTCTGCTCTTCGCTGAAAATGTAACCGGCTTCGCGAAGGGTGGTTTTGAGTTTCTCGGGCTCGGTGTTGAAGTTGCAGCACAGCGACTCGAGTGAGTCAAATTCTTCATCTCGCAAGAGCATATTGATGCTCGACACCAATATGGCTGGGTCTTTGGGTAGATAGTCCATTTTTATCCGTTTTTGAGTTTTAATTTTGAAAAACGCTGCAAAATTACAGTTTTTTTTCCAAATACGCAAGAACTATCCGCTTTTTTTCAAAAAAACTGTAGTTTATGATTGATTGTTGCTTCCAATAACCTCAACTCCCACTTCAAGGGGTACCCATGTCGGGCACTCATCATTCATAGTCATGGGGATGCTTATGTCACCCTCTGACACGCGGAACAAAAAATAACAACTTTAGCGTCTAAAGGCCAGAAATTGTACATTTTTGTCGCAAAAACACACAAAAATCGCGATTTTTGTCAGAAAAATGCACTTTTTTCTTGCATAATTGAAAAATAAGTTGTAAATTTGCAGCCGATTTCGCGATTATTGCCACTTGATTAACACAATTAGGTGGCACTTTGCGTTTTTCTATGGAGGAGTATTGCGGGGTCAGAAATAACGTACTATCAAATCAAATCATAACATTATATATTATTAATTTTAAAAAAGTACGCTTATGAAAAGACTTTTTCTTTTGATTACGCTCACGGCACTTTTAGTCCCCTGGGCAGTACAAGCTGACGAGTTGACCATTAATGATGGAACAACGACAAACTCGTATGTTCCCATCTATGGCCTGTACACCGACACACAGGGTACAAACTCTGAATTTATCATCCCTGCTGAGACAGATGGTATGTCGGATTTAGTTGGTGCAACTATTAACACGTTGACTTTTTATATCTCTAATCCTCCTGTTTCATGGGGAACTCCCGTTATACAATTGTATATAGGAGAAGTGGATGAGACCACTATTAGTGCCCTACACGGTCCAAGTAATTTTACTATTGTGGCTACCGGAGTATGGGATAACACTCAATCTACGCTTGAAATAGTATTTGACAATCCATACACTTACGAAGGAGGCAATCTGCTTATCGGAGCATATGTTCAAACCGCAGGTGACTATAAAACGACAAATTTCTTGGGGGTTACTGCGCCTTCTGGTGCTGCAAGGTATAATCAAGGTTCCGGAGCAGGAAGCGCGCAATCTTTCCTTCCAAAGGTTACTTTCGATTATACTCCGGGTTCCGGTTCAACCTGCGACAAACCGTCCTCTTTCGAAGTTTCGAATATCGCGGCTACTGGTGCTACCCTGACTTGGGCAGATGGCAGTGGATCATACAACGTAGAGTATAAGAAAGCCTCCGATTCGGATTGGACATCTTTGCTTGCTTCTACGAGCGACCTTACAGCCGACCTTACCGAACTCATGCCGAACACTCCGTATCAGGCTCGCGTTCAGAGTGTATGTGGCTCAGACGTCAGCGGATGGAAGTCTGCTAGTTTTACAACTGCGTGTGGCGTGATTACTTCTTTCCCGTGGAATGAAAACTTTGAAAGATATTCTTCGGGCGATTTTGCCGATCCTTGTTGGGTGAATGAGCATATTGCCGGCACGGCAACATACGTATTCAGGATTAACACGTCTTCCAATGGCGGTAACAGTACGCATCAACTCCAGTTGCCGGATGAGGCGACCGGTAATATGATTAAACTTGTACTTCCGGAAATGAACCTTCCTGGAAACAACTATCAGTTTGTCCTTGATGTGTATAGAAACAATAGCACTTATAATAACAACTATCCTTATGAAGGTATTCGTGTCTTCGTAAGTACAGATGGCGAAATTGAAGGCGCAACAGAACTTGCTTTCATTCCACGTCAGTATAGTGTAGGAAATGATACGATTCCTGCAGAAAGTGCTGCCGGTTGGTATACTTACGAATTGCCATTAGGCGTTAGCGGAAACTGCTTTATCATTCTTAGAGGAGAAAGCCAGTATTGCACTTCCACCTACATGGACAATTTCTCTGTTGAACAAATTCCGAGTTGCAGGAAGCCGTCTGCTCCCAAGTGCCTTGACAAGACTGCCCATACGGCTAAGTTGACATGGACGCTTGGAGAAGAAGGTCAGAGCGCATGGCAGATCGCTGTTGACACAATTGCTGCATTCGATCCTGACACGGTTTCTGTTCTTGCTAATTTGTTTGACGCTGCCGACGACACCGTTGTTATTTCCGGTCTCCGTGCAGGCAAGTTGTACTATGCATATGTTCGTGCCAATTGCGGTACTGATGGTTATAGCGCATGGAGCAAATCGGACGTTTCGTTCTTGACGGCCTCCGGTAAGGCAGCTCCGACTGACCTTGCAGTAATTGAGGAAAGTCTCACAAGCGATGAGGCTAAGGTTAACTGGCAGAGAAATAAGACCAATGACCTCCATCAGAGTTTCGATTTGTACTATTCGGAACTGAACACCATGCCGAGTGCTTTGAATCCGGACAGCTTGATTGAGAATATCACTGACACATTCTATCTCTTCCAAAAACTTACTCATGAAACGACATACTACGTTTGGGTACGCGACAATTGCGGTACAGACGGCCAAAGTGCATGGAGCAGCAGTGCTTCGTTCACGACTCTTGCTTCGTGTGCAGTTCCTGGTAGCTTGAGTGCTTCGAACATCACGGCTTATACGGCTGATGTTGCTTGGGCAATTGGTCTCAGTGCTGGCTACAACGTTCAGTACAGAACAGCCGCTTACTTCGATGGCGAAGTGCAGCAATTTGGTTCATCTATACCTTCTGGCTGGGCACAGTATACCGGTTTGCTTAGTGACGTAATGGGTGGAACGGCGTTGACAACTGCTACCTATGGTTGGAATTTCGGAACTGGCAATGGTGTGTTTGACAATCATGCAAGAGTAAATATCTATGGGAACAACCAAAGATGGTTGGTTACTCCTGCTATTCAGTTGGCTGCTGGTGCAAAACTTACATTTGACCTCGCCTTGACTGCATATAGTGGAAATCTGGCCGCTCCTGCGACTACAGGAGTAGACGATAAGTTCGTAGTTCTTGTATCTACGGATGACGGTGCTACATGGACCATCCTCCGTCAATGGGATAATGCAGATGGATCCAAGTATGTCTACAACAACATCGCGTGCTCGGCTACCGGTGAGAATGTAACTATAGACCTTTCTTCCTATGCTGATCAATCAGTCATGATTGCGTTCTATGGTGAATCAACCGTATCCAATGCCGACAACAATCTCCATATTGACAATGTGGCTATCGGTGTTCCTATTGCCGCCGGTGATTGGCAGACAACATCCAGCACTGAGAAGAATGTCCAGCTGGCAAGTCTCACTCCTGAGACGCAGTACGAAGTACAAGTGCAAGGCGTTTGCGGTGCCATTGAGACAGAATGGAGTGAATCGTTGTTCTTCACCACTATCGCTTCGTGTGTCGCTCCGACCGAACTTGCAAAATCGGACGTAACGGCTCATGGCGCTACTCTGAATTGGACTTCTGACGGCAGCGCATGGCAGATTATGCTCAACGAAGACGAGGAGAACCTCATTAATGTAACCGAGAAACCGTATACGCTCACAAGTCTTGCTCCGGAAACGGCATACTCGGCGAAAGTTCGTACCGATTGTGGCAATGAATATAGCGACTGGAGCAGTGCTGTCAGCTTTACGACGCTCATCGCTTGCCACGTGCCGACGGCTCTGGCAGTACAACTCACTCCTGGTGACGCTACTGTTGCAACCTTGAGTTGGACCGCAGGAGAAGAAGGTCAGGATGCATGGCAAATCTGCCTCAACGGTGACGTAGATAACCTTATCGATGTAACTGAGAATCCGTACACGCTTACAAATCTCACTCCGGAAACGGAATACACTGTTAAGATTCGTGCCAACTGTGGTGACGTAGATGGTAATAGCGCATGGAGTAGTATTGTAAGCTTCGAACCGACTGAAAAGATTGTCATCGGCTCGGGTTCAGCAACTAGTAGCTACTTGCCTTCGAACACGAATTTTGACTATTCTCTGTCGCAGCAGATTTACACAGTTGCAGAATTAGGAGCTGATGCCGGTCTTATTGAGAGTATTGATTTCTACATGACTTCGGCTACAGACTACACTCGTAATCTGGATATCTACATGGTTAGCACCGACAAGAATGCGTTTGAAAGCGCAACTGATTGGATTTCCGTTACGGCAAGTAATCTTGTCTTTAGTGGAGAAGTTGACTTTATTGGCAATAGTTGGACCACGATTACACTTGACAATGGATTCATTTATGAGGGCTTGCAGAATGTGGCTATCGTTGTAGATGATAATACGGGTGAATATTCTTCAAGGTCCTTCAAGGCGTTTGAGGCTGCTTCGAACCAGGCAATCATCAAATATCAAGACAATACCAATATTGATGTTGCATCTCCTCCTACGGGAACTGTTATTACGTCCAAGAACCAGATTCGTATCTTGAAAGGCGAGATTCCTTCTTGCTTCAAACCGAGTGGTCTTGCAATCAACTATGCAGGTGGTACTACCGCAGAAGTTAGCTGGACCGGCGAAGCAACTTCGTTCAATATTGACGTGAACGGTACCGTAACTAACGGTGTAACCAGCCCGTACGAGCTTTCCGGCCTTAAGCTTGCAACTACTTACGAAGTGAAAGTACAGGCAGACTGTGGTAGTGGCAACCTCAGCGACTGGACCAGTGCTGTAAGTTTCAGTACAGATCTCTGCATGCCGGAAGACCAGTGCATTCTCACCTTCGAACTTACCGATAGCTATGGCGATAGTTGGAATGGTAATGCCATCCTCGTAACGGATGTACTTACCGGTAAGGTTCTTGGCGAGATGGCCAACGAGAATCTGAATGGAACAAGCGGTTCTAACGAAAATGAGGTCAACATCAAGACGCTCTCTGTTTGCAACGGACGCGAGATTCAATTCTCTTGGGTAAAAGGTAGTTATCCAACCGAAACATCTTGGGTTGTGAAGGATGTTAATGGCCAAGTTCTTTTCTCTGGTGCTGGTACTTCGAGTATGGAAACAGGTGCTATCCTGTACACCCACACCGTTGATTGCACGCGCAAGTTCTACCTCGCGATTGGTACTTCAGGCTATGCAACCTTCTACGATGAAGATTATGCATACACGATGCCTGCTAACCTCTCCGGTCATACCTTCAACGCTGCAACGGGTCTCTCTGACGCTATTTACGAGGCTAATCAAATCATTCCGGCTAAGGAGCCGTTGGTAATGAAGGCTGCTGACAATGTACAGCTTCCTGACACCTTCATTCTCGTTGAGGCAGAAACGGATGCATTGCCTTCTGCTGGCAATGATCTGAAGGGTAACAACGAGGAAGGAACGATTGGTACTGCAACTGATGGTAATGTTTACTACGTTCTTTCGCTGAACGCTGCAGGTGAGGATGAGTCTGTAGGCTTCTACTACATGCTTGAAGACGGCAAGGGTGGCTTCACGATGCCGGCACACAAAGCATACCTCATGTATAACGCTTCTCTTGCTCCTGCCGCATTCTACCTCTTCAACGGCGAGAACAACGCAACGTGGCTCGATAACCTCCAGGGCGTGGAAGGCACAGTGAAGTTTATGCACGAGGGCAACATCTACATCCTCCGCGACAGCATCATCTACGATGCAACCGGACGTAAGGTACGTGAACTCAAGTAAATCAATCCTCGAGTCGGCAGGCCAACTGCCTGCCGGCTTGGGACGATTCTTATTCTGTTTAACTATAAAATTGTAAGATTATGACAAAGAAATATTTTGAGACTCCAAGCA
>ONXE01000018.1 GCA_900321775.1 uncultured Bacteroidales bacterium | reverse complement strand
CGCCAAGCTGGCTGCATACCGATATCCGGAAGTCACGTTGCCGGTGATGTTCAGGTTTAGGATTTGCGCATCCTTGAGGTAGCGGAAGGGCGCACAGGCATCTTCCGTGGCGGTCAGGTCCAGTTCGATGGTATGGTTGTCGCCGTCGAAAGTGCCCCGAAAACTCTTCACTTCGCTGCTGCCGGCCATGGTTGTGACATGGATGTCGGAGGTCAGTTTGACATACTTGCCCGCATAGGTATCGCCTTCACGGACGCGACCCGCAAACAGGTCCCAGTCGGCATCGCTGCCAATCAGGTACGGGCTGCTCTGCGTACCGGCTCCTGGCAGTTGTCGCATCACGTAGAACGTGACATCTTTTATGCCGACGTAATCGTCCTTGCCGTACAGACTCAGCATGTATTGCCCTTCATTGATCACGATGTTGTCGTTGGTATAGGGGATCGTGGCGGTATAGTGGGATGGATCTATCGTGTTGCCCAGAGCGTCCTTTACCGTGTAATCTATCGGAATAGGTTGACCGTTGTTGTAGTCATATATCGATTGTATGCCTTCCACCACCATGCTCGGCATATAATTCTCCATATAGCCAATGAACTGAAACTCCGATAGCTGGCAATAGTCGGGATAGAAGGACCGTACATCGTATATCTCGAACTTAAAATACTGATAGTACCTTTGATAGGGATTGTTCAGGCTAAACTCATACGGCGTGAGGTTCTTGTCTTCCATCGACTCATCCTTTGACACATAAGCCAACTCCGTCCATTCATCATATTCGCTTAAGCGTCCGTACAGTCGCCCAAACTCGACATAGATGGTGGATGAACAATACTCGCACCACTTGGTGTGGACGTCGCCGTCAAACAACTTCGCACAGGACTCGTCACCGGTCCTTTTTGATCCGCCGGTCACGGTATATGTAGTCTGGAAAATCTGTGCGCACACGCTGAGAACGGTGCACATCATGAGCAATGAAAGAAAAAAACGTTTATTCATTTTGTCTTAATACCTTACAACACTTTTTTGATTTGAATAATTCAAAATCGGCTGCAAAGTTACAATATTTTTTTTTAATGTGCAAGAAAAATGCAAAAAAAATGCACACGACGAAGCAGGTCGTCCGTTTTGGAAAAGAAAACCGGCTATATTCGGAACAAAATGTAGTAGAAAGAAAGGCTTTTGTTGTCAGGAGTTGATGGTAGAGCGTCAGTTGTGGGAGCGGGAGTGCTTAACACCTTCGAAGGAGTCCACAATCTTGATTTTGATGTCTTCAAAACTGTCCACGATTTTTACTTTGACGTCCTCGAAGGCATCCACAATCTTGACCTTGCCGCAAGAGTCTTCGAAAGCATTTACGATGCGGATATCTGCGTCCTCGAAGCTATCCACTATCTTGACCCTGATATCCTCAAAGGCGTCCACAATCTTGACCTTGCCGTACAGGTTAAAGGTTTTTCCATCCTTGGTGATGGTGCAATTGTCCTTGTCTATTTTGACCTCGTCGGCCCACGCCCCGAAGGTCAGGGCGGCAAAGAACAATATAGCCAAGAGTCTCTTCATCCGGCGGGACAGGGATTGTCGTGCGAATCAGAAAAGGGTTGGGTTGTCAGCATCAAATCGCTTCAGGATGTTCATCATGAGCGTCTCGCGAATCATCTGCGAGCGGTTCTTGATGTCATACTTGGAGAGATAGGTGTTCAGCGCTTTGTGTTCGCTGTCGTTGAGGAGGATGGTGACGCGATGTGTTGTGTGCGCGTCATCTGCCTTTTGAGTTTTTGGGAGGACGAATGCTCCAGGGAATCGGTTTTCTTTCGCATAGTCATCGGGATATTAGAAAAACACAGCCATCTTTGCGCCCATGCCGCATAGGTTGCGGTAGGCCCGGGAGATGTATTGTTTGTCGGAAACAGTTTCTGTCAGTTTGACCTCAGCGCCCTGAAAATCCGCAAAGGCTCCGAGGAAGAACGACCCGTTGCGTGAGAAGGCA
The DNA here is from genome assembly GCA_900321775.1 of uncultured Bacteroidales bacterium. Lineage (GTDB taxonomy): Bacteria > Bacteroidota > Bacteroidia > Bacteroidales > Paludibacteraceae > Colicola. The sequence continues at coordinate 16,310 of ONXE01000018.1, read as the reverse complement.
TACCTCCAGCCGAAAGTCACGTCGGCACACAGCCCGCCTTTGGTGCCCTGCAGGCCTATTCCATATCCCACGCCCATGGCCAGCATCGGGGCGTGCTTAGCGAGCATCAGCGGCACTTCGGCCCTGAGTTTGATGGGAATGAACGACAGCGGTTTGCCTTCGATGATGTAGGCCTGATAGCCCACCGAACCGCCGAGGAAGATACGTCGCCGGAACAAGTCGCTGGTACCCACCATCACCTCGGAACCGGCATGCCCACCCCATTGCGGCGTGGTGGGGTCCGGCATCTGTCCGGGCATTACCATGGCGCCGCCGTAAGCACTGATGCCCATCGACACCTTGCGTGAGGAGGCAACCTCCTTCGCCACCCCGGGCTCTTCGTCCGGATCCAATGCACGGGGTGACGCGCTCTTTTCGGGCGTAGAGATCGCCTCGTCGTCGCCGACGACGAGTTCGCTCTTGGGATATTGGTAACGTGCGCCCGTGGCATCGCGGATGACCACCACTTCAGCGTCCTCGAACAGGATGGTGCCTTCTATGGTCTTGCCCGATTTGAGGCGGATAACATCGGCCCAAACCGAACCCGTGCCTACCATCCAAAGCAGGCATATCAACGATAGTATTTTCCGGAAACGTGTCATTCGGGTGCAAAGTTAATACTTTTTTTTGACATATACAAGAAAGATTCGATTTTTTTATGAAATAAAACCACTATTGAGTCTCAAATTGATGGTTGAGTACACTTTTCTTGCTTTTTATTTCTTCATGACCGATGGTCACAAAGCCAGTCTTTGCGGCGCAAAATAGTGTAAATCCTTACGGAGTTTACATTTTTCTTGCAAAAGACTTGCACATGTAAAAAAAAAGCAGTACCTTTGCAGCTTGAAACAAACATAATTCGTTATATCTATGACGCAGGTTTCTACGCCTCCTAACGCTATCGTCTATTCGTCCGGCTACGTGCCGTTGACGAAGATGATCAAGTCGGGCGTCATCATCGACATCGTGGGAATCTTCGTTATCACGATACCTCTGGTGATGTTGCTTGTGAAGCTCATCACCAAATGATTTTTGCTTAATTGAAAGAATATGAAAAGACTGTTTCCTGTTCTCCTTGTTGCTGTACTGATTTCAGCCTGCAGCGACAATCAGACACAACTGAAAAAACGTGCGCTGGAACTCTGCGCCTATATCCCTGACCACGAACTGTTAGAGAGCTCGCGGGGCTACATGACCGAAGATTTCTATGCGGTACTGGATACGATGTTCTACCGTCTGCCGGAACATGAAGCCATGGACCACGAGTGGCTTTACTACTTTGTCACGGGCAACGGAGGCACGATAGCCGACTACGAGGTGTCCTCTGTCGAGCAAACCGACGCCACCCACGCTGTGGCCACTATTCTGGTCAGGCAGAAATGGGAGGATGGCAGTTTCGACCCCACCTCTGACATCGAGGAGCATCGTCTTTACATGGAAAAAGTGAACAACATCTGGCTCATGTCCGACTTTGATGAGCACAAAGCCGATTGTATCCGTTACATCGACAACAACCGACACGAGCAAGCCCTGCGTGACGTGATCAGCGATTATCTGGTACGCGAGATTGGTCCGCAGTATGCGCAGGGAGACCTGTGCGTGCCCGTCCTGATGATCGTGGCAGAGGAAGACTGCGAAACGGAAATAGCTTGGGTCTGGGGCGACTTCTGGATCTTCTGGTACAACATCTCGGGCGACACGCTCAAGACTATCTCCGGAGGTAATCATGCAGGACGTATGTTGATATGCGCGGGAGAACCTCTTTGGAGCGTGTGCGGTTTCGAGCAAACGGTAGATGGCGCGGGTAATGACCAAAGTGCCCGCGAGATCTTCGGCTCACGTTACGACATCTATCAAAACATGCACGGCAACGACAACGTCCGCGAAGCTGCCCGTAAAGAGCAACTCCAATACTACGTTCGCCGCCACAACCTGCCATTCCGCTACTATCAAGACTACGCCTGGCCAGCAGTGGAATTGTAGCAACGGGCCTTTCTACTTGGGGGCATTACCAAACGAGGGAATCTGCATGAGCGCCGAATAGAACTCCTCCGACTTCAGTTTTGATGCCGCAAGGACCCGTGTCTTGTAGGAATAAACGGTATTGATACTATAGTCCAAAATTTCCGCAATCACCTCGTTGTGGGTGACTCCGAGGCGGATGAGTGCGAAGATGCGGAGTTGTGCGTTGAGCAGTTCGTCTTTCTTCAGCGTGAACTGCTCTTCCGGACGCATGAGCGCGTTGAAATCCTCTACGAAAGTGGGGCAAATGCTCAGAAAAATCGTATCTATCTGGCGGTCAAGTACAGCTCGCTGCAAGCGTGCGTCAGCAGCTTTGGGAACAGAGAGTAATGCGCTCCATTGTCTGTTTGCCGCATACTGCTTGACATCCTGCTGGTATTGTTTGACCGCATTGATATACTTGGTCCGCGAGCTCAGAAGAGTGCCTAACAGTTGCTCTTTCAGTTTGTTGGCTTCCGTGAGGCTGGTGTTCATATGACTTATGGCCTCCCGAGCAGATGCAATGGCTTTGTTTTGACGAACCAACACCACTATTCCGACAATTCCAATCAGAAGGAGTACAACCACTACAACCAGCAACGACTGCGTCACAAACTGTTGCCTCCGAATTCTGCCGAGCATCTTCTCCTCTATAATCGGCAGCGACTGCGCGACATCCACTTGCCTGTGACGTGCGTGATAACGTAGCGCATCCTGCATGGCAATGCGAATGTAGCGATCAGACAAGTCCGTCTCACCTGCCTCAAATAGCAGCTCAGCCACATTGCGCAAAGCCACGGTTTCGTAGGTAGAAGAACGAATATCACAAACAGCAGCCTCAATATAGTAATGCAGTGCGGCCTGTTGGTCTCCTGTAATGCGGTACAGATAAGCCAGGGTGCTTGCCGTGATGGCCTGATCATGTACGGAGGGTTGTGTGGCAGCTAATGAGGCCTTGCAACGGGCAATACTGCGGGGATAATTACCTTCGCGCAGATCCATCACTGCCAAAGTATACCAATAATAAGCCGTGTCCCGCTCCGTGAGATATGTCTGCACGCGTCGGTTCATCGACAATCCCTCGGCATTATACTTCTCGCCTATCATCCCCCCGGCTTGATCAGCCATATCCCAGAGCAAACGGGCATAAAGAACGCAATAACGGAGCATTAAGTCCCGGGTTTGTTCAGCGGAATAGCGCTCTTCCCATCCGTCCAGAATATCTGAAGCTTCTTTGAACAGGCCTCCTGACAAATACACGAAAGCGCGGCACAAATCCACCTCCGGCATTTGCTCAGGAAGCGCCTCACGCTCCATATTCTCGACATAAATGAGGGCTGTATCATAGTTATAGCATCTATATTCCAAGTATAAACTTTTGTACACCTCATACGGGTTAACAGATATAGCCGCTTCCTGGTACAAACTATCAATTCGTTCATGCTTGCACACGTCAATCTTGTCCCGCATAGCCAGATATGCGTTCAGCGTGTCAAGTTCTCTTTTTTCGTTGATAACAAGCGCATTAGCCATTGTTGAACAGGCTATTAACACCAGCAGCAATAGAAGTTGTCTTTTCATGATGTACAAAATTTTGCGCAAAGGTACAAAAATATTTTCATATGGCCAAATATAAATGAAATATTCTGAAAATTTTCTTGATTTTTTTGATATTATTTGTATATATCGGCAAAAAGCAGTACCTTTGCAGCACTTTTTAATAATTTATTATCATGAAGAAATTCGGAATAATCAGTTTTGTAAGCCTCTTACTGATAGCATGCAGTTCGTCTCCTGTTGTGACATCTCCCGACGGATCACTCTCCGTTCGATTGGAGCAAAGTGGAGACGGAGAAATCAGTTATAGCGTAGCCCGCGACGAGCAGACTATCATCAGTTCTTCCCCTCTCGGTTTCCTGACCCGGGAACAGCCGTTGCAAAGCGGGTTTAAGGTTACAGGTACAAAAAAGGAAACATACTCCTCGGAATGGGAAACCGTTTGGGGCGAAGAACGTGTGATTGAAGATCAGCATAACTCGCTTTTGGTGTCTTTGGCACACGAAAGTGGTATCCTTATGGATATCGAGTTTCGGGTTTTCAATGACGGCTTTGCCTTCCGCTACATCTTCCCCGAGCAGGAGCAGAAGGAGTTGACCATCACCGATGAGTTAACGGCATATCGATTCGCCGGGTCTGCCGAAGCATGGTCCATCCCCTGGCGGACAGAGTACTACGAAGGCTTATGGTCGAAAAGAACGATTTCCGGCAACGGACAACCTTCGACCCGCGACACCTTATGCTCGCCTATTACCCTTGAATTCGCGGATGGCAGTTATGGTTTTCTTCATGAAGCGGCATTGGCGGACTATCCCGCGCAAAATCTATATGTTCGCGAGGGCGCGTTACGCACATACTTAACGCCTTGGTTTAACAGCGAGGTCAAGGCCTATGTTACTACACCTTTCTCAACTCCCTGGCGCATGGTCATTCTGACAAAGACCCTTCGGGAACTCGTGGCTTCGCGTATCATGCTCAACCTCAATGAGCCTTGCAAGATCGAAGACACTTCGTGGATACGCCCGATGAAATTCATGGGCATCTGGTGGGGCATGCATATCAAGACCATGACATGGGAGCAAGGCCCGCATCATGGCGCAACCACTGAGAATATGGAGCGCTATCTCCATTTTGCCAAAGATCATGGCATTCAGGCCGTCCTTGCAGAAGGATGGAACTTAGGCTGGGAGGATTGGAAACACTTCGATTTCACCACTCCGTATGATGATTGGGATATGGATTATCTGAGCCGTCTGGCTGACAGTCTCGGCGTGCAAATAGTGGGTCATAACGAGACCGGTGGCAATGCGGCGGATTATGAGAAAAACCTGGACACCATCTATCGTTACCACACAGCTCATGGCATTCGGGCCATCAAGACCGGTTATGTGGCTCCTGTCATCCGAACCTTGGATGGCTTGCAATGGAATAAAGGACAGTCCGGTGTACGTCATTACCGCAAGGTCATCGAGACTGCGGCCAAATACCACATCATGATTGACAACCATGAGCCCGTCATGCCTACAGGATTGCAGCGCACTTATCCTAACCTCGTGAGTCAGGAAGGTGTCCGCGGACAGGAATGGAACGCGTGGTCGAACGATGGTGGCAGCCCGTGTGAACATGTGACCGTTCTGCCTTTCACCCGCATCATGGCCGGACCCGTTGATTACACCCCGGGCGTCTTCCATTTCGAGAACCCCGTCATTCCGACCACGAGGGTCCATTCGACTCTCATGAACCAACTCGGTCTTTTTGTCTGCTTCTATTCGCCGCTACAGATGGCGTGCGATTTGCCCGAACATTACATGGAACATGCAGATGCGTTTACGTTCATTGAGCATGTGCCCTGCGATTGGGAGAAATCGCTCCTCGTGGATGGTAAGATTGGCGACTACTGCGTCTTTGCCCGCCAAGAGAGGGGTGGCTCCAATTGGTACCTCGGCGGCATAACAGATGAAGAGGCCCGCGATGTGGCAATACCGTTGGACTTCTTAAAGCAGCAGTCGCAAGCGCCTCATCACAAATATAAAGCCGTGATTTATCAGGATGCGGAGGATGCCAACTGGGAGTCTCGCCCGTACGCGTATAGTATAAAGGAGATGGAGGTAACGGCATCCGACACACTACTTATTCGCATGGCTCCGGGCGGCGGATTTGCGGCAGAACTGATTGATGAAAACTAATTAATACAAACAATCAATATTATGAAACAAAAGCTTCTCTTTTTTCCGCTCCTATGGCTGGCAATGACGGTGAGTGCGCAAACGCAGACTTACCGCGGCGTAGTCGTAGATTCCAGCGGAGAGACCTTGATCGGTGCCTCGGTATTAGTACAAGGAACCACCAATGGAACCATTACTGACTTTGACGGTAATTTTGAGATCACTTGTCCCGAAGGGGCGACTTTGGAGTTTTCCTACATGGGTTACAAGTCCCAAACGCTGGTCGCTACGCAGAATATGCGCGTGACCTTAATCGACGACAGTGAAGAACTGGAAGAAGTGGTGGTTATCGGTTATGGTAGCCTCAGCAAAAAAGAAGTATCGAGCTCCATCGTTCAGGTGGATAGCAAGAACTTCGTGAAAGGCCCGATGAACAACCCGATGGAAATGCTGAATGGTAAAGTGGCCGGTTTGACGGTAAACAGTACTTCTGCAGCCGACCCAAACGCCACATCCAGTATTCAGATTCGCGGCGCAGGTTCGCTCTCCGGCAGCAATGAACCGCTTTACGTCATCGACGGTGTAGCCGGAGGAGACATCCGCAACATCAGTTCGCAGGACATCGAGTCAATCTCTATATTGAAGGATGCGGCCTCGGCGGCTATTTATGGTACCCGCGGCGCAAACGGCGTGGTATTGATCACGACCAAGAAAGGTTCGTCGGAGCAAGGCCGTATATCCGTTACCTACGATTCGTACTTCGGCGCCAACGTGGCCAAGCCGCATATGGCGGTGTTAAGCGCGGATGAGTTCCGTCGCAGCCGGCGTGGTACAGACTATGGGTTTAACACCGACTGGTATTCCGAAATCACTCGTCCGGTGGCCTATGATATCAACCAATATATCAATGTCGCTACTTCCGTGAAAGGTGGTAGTTATAGCGCTTCTCTCAACTACAAAGACGCGAATGGTCTGGATATTATCTCCGCGCGCCGCGAGTACGGTGGTCGGTTTGCGATGGAACAGAAAGTTCTAAAAGACTATCTGACCATCTCGGCTTCGTTGGCCGGCAGGCGTGTCAACGAAACCTGGGGTGACAACAGCCAGGTGGATAATGCATTGGGAATGAACCCGACGATACCTGTCTATAATGCCGACGGCTCGTATTATCAGCCCACAGGCGTAACCGGTGCGGTCAACCCCGTGACACGCCTCAAAGAGACCACATCGAACGGCCAGCGCCTCTATATGTTAGGTACGGTAGGACTGAAACTTAAACTCTATTCCGACGAGCATCATAACCTCAACACCGGTATTACTTACTCGATTGACTATAATGACCTGAAGGGCAACACCTATGCGTCTTCCAAGTCGAACGAGAGTTATTGGGGTGGTTATAAAGGGCGTGCACGGGTCAATTACGAGAAGCATCAGACCCATCACCTGGATTGGCAGATTAACTATGATTTCTCTTGGGACGATCACACACTGCGATTTGTAGGCGGTACGTCCTGGGAGCGACATATCCGGGAGCAAGTGGGTGCAGAGAACCGTGATTTCACGTTTGACAACACACTTTGGCATAGTCTGGGTTCGGGTTCGTGGTTGGCGGACGGTTTGGCCTCTATGTGGACCGGCAAGGCGGAGAACTCGCTTTTCGGTTTCTTCGGCCGCGTGAACTACAACTGGCAAGACATGCTCTTTGTGTCTGCCTCTATTCGTCGTGAGGCAAGTACCAAGTTTGGCGTCAAGAGTCGCTGGGGCAACTTCCCTTCGGCATCTATTGCATGGGAAATGATGAGCACTGATTTTATGGATCCCGCTTCACATGTGCTCAAGAGTCTCAAGCCGCGTTTCTCGTATGGTGTGACCGGCCGCGAACCGAGTGACTCGTACATGTCGCTGGCAACCTATTCCACCCGCCATCAGTATTTCATGGATGGGGAATGGGTGGTAGGTTATGCTCCGGATAAGAACGCTAACCCGATCTTGAGTTGGGAGAAGTCGGAGAGTTATAACTTGGGTGTTGATTTTGACTTCTGTGGGCGTCTTCGCGGCAGTATCGAGTACTATGTCCGCCGTTCGCCGGATTTGCTCTACAACTACACCGCACCCCAACCTCCGTATGTTCATCCCTCAATTCTCGTGAACGTGGGTACGACCTCGAATCGTGGAGTTGAGTTGGCGCTGAATGGTGACATCTTTGCAGGCAAGACCTTCAGTTGGAACATGGCCGTCAACTATGCCTATGGCCGTACCTACCTAACCAAACTATCCAATGATGTGTATCAGGCCTCCTACCTGGAGTTGTATCTAAAGCCGGGTGTAGGAACGTCGGAGTATTTCTTCCGCGTAGAGGAAGGTGGCGAGATAGGCCAGTTCTACGGCTATCAATTTGCCGGCGTGGACATGAACGGCAACATGTTGATTCTGGACGACAAGGATACCCCGCAACCGGTAGGCTCGGCGGATGTTTCATGGAAGCGTTACATCGGCAATGGCGCGCCGAAGCATAACCTGAGTTGGACGAACAGCTTCAGTTTCTATAACTTTGACCTCTCGGTTCTTTTCACGGGCGCGTTTGATTTCAGTATCTTCAATATGCGCAAATATGGCATGGGTCTGGCCGGATGTGGAACGGATAACGTCCTGCGGACAGCCTACACCACCGATAAGTACGTGAAGACCGGTGGCGGCGTGATCTCGAGTTTCTTCCTGGAGAAAGGAGACTACTTCAAGCTGGATAATATCACGCTGGCATATAACTGGAACTGGAAAGATAAGCTCGTTGATGGTTTGCGCCTCTATGTGACGGCGAAGAACATCTATACCTTCACCCGCTATTCGGGTAACGATCCTTCGATTGTGCAGGTAACCGGCATCACTCCCGGTGTGGATGTTTCCTCCGCCTATCCTACGGCGACGCAACTCTGTTTAGGTGTAATCCTTAATCTGCATTAATTATGAAGAACGTAAATAAATATCTTTTAGTATTAGCCCTCACAGTTTGTGCGCTAACGGGCTGTGACATGAATGAGCGGGTGTACGACCGCATAGACGCGACGGTGTATTATCAGAATGAAGCGTCGGTAAAGGGCGCAGTTGCTGCTATCTATGGTAACGCAGCGATGAGTTATCTGGAGTATTTCTGGTACCTCAACGAGTTTTCTGCCGACCAAATCGTTTGGCGAGTATGGAACGGCGGTTTGTGGGGATATGACGAAGGCGAGAAAACCGTCCTCTCTACCCATACATGGACGGCGGACTCAAAAATCATTCGCTCGACATGGGAAACTGCATGGGGAACCATCGGTTTGTGTAACTCGCTCATCAGCGATTTGGGCAAACTGGAAGCCAAAGAATTAGGAATGACGGACGAGAAACTGCAATCCTATATTGCAGAGGTTCGTACCCTCCGTGCGTGGGCGTACTATAACTGCTTCGAGTTATGGGGCGGTGCCATTCCTCTCTATACCGAAGACGACGGTACTATTCCGCCTTCTGCCGACACGGATTTCCAGAAAGGATGTATCAAAGTATATGACTTCATCTGCGCGGAATTGGATGACACGTATGCCGATCTTCCCAAAGAGGACGGGTCGAACGCTACGCGTAACCGCATGAACCAGGCCGTTAATCGTATGATCAAGATGCGTATGTTGCTTAACTCACAAGTGTTCACCGGCATCCCGCGTTTCAGCGAGTGTGCTATACTGGCGCAGGAGTTGATTGAAGGCACGTATGGCATCTATGAGATTGCTTCGGACTACCGGGATATCTACCATATCACCAACACGAGTTGTCCTGAGGTGGTGATGGCTTTCTCGATGGAGAACGGTCAACTCAACGCCGGATGGATGCGCGACATGCCATTCTTAGCATATACTTATTCGGATTATTTCGATTTCACTTCTACTCAGAGTGCTTGGAACTGCTGCTGTCTCGCGCCGAGTTACGACAACTCGGGTACGGTCAACGCAACGTTAGGGTATTCGGAGGGCGCCAAATGTTTCCTTGACCCTCCTTATAACGACCGGTTGGGTGCTATCTATGAGCGCTTTAACGACAAGGATATCCGTAAGGGCAACTACACTTGGGAGAACGGCAACTACTCAGGCATCTTCCTCAAAGGCCTCATGAAAGCCAATTGGGGCACTGGAGAGGTTCTCAAAGCTGATGCCGACCGTGATGGTATGGATCTGTACTATGCGGATCAGATAGGCCAATTCCCGGGCGCGACGACGATAGGTCGCACCTTGGAGCCGGTGATGTCTCCGCGTTGGGGAGAGACCAACTCGGGTGTCCGCCTTGTGCGTTACCCGATTTATCCCGAGAGCGAAGGAAAAGATTTTCAGGACATCGACGATGTAGAGTTTAGATGGGCGGAGGTCTATTATACTCTTGCCGAGTGCAAGCTCCGTGCCGGAGATGCGGGCGGCGCAGAGGACCTCGTCTATCAGGTTCGCAGTCGCTATTTTGAGAACCCGGCAGATGCCAAGAAATACGGGCGTATTGCCACCATCGACGAGGCATGGATGCTGGATCAATGGGGGCAGGAGTTCCTCGGCGAAGGAAGACGTCGCCGTACCGATCTCCGCCGTTTCGACAAGTTTACCCAAGGCCAATGGTGGTTCTTCGGGCGTGCTACCGATGATGGTGTTGCCTATCCTGCCAAACGCGATCGAAAATATGAGTGGTTCCCTTTGCCGGCTTCGGCGCTTTCCGTCAACCCCGGTCTCATTCAGAATCCCAATTATTAATCCTGACAAATGAACAAGACAATGAGAGCAAACAAATTTTTCACAGGTCTTTTTGCGCTGACTCTCTGCACTTTGGCGCTTATCTCCTGTCAGCAGAAAGATCTGGTCTTCGATCATGAGAAGACGCAGTTTGAGCCAATCTCCAATGCTGTACTTATCGAACTGATTGCACCGGTTGGTACAGCCGTGGATGACGAAATATATATCTTTGGCGCCTTCAACGGACTGGACGAGACGACCGCTCCGGGCGCTATTCAGTATCAGATGGAGAAGGCTCCTGACACAGACAATAAATGGGGTATTTACCTCTTCGAGCATGATTTCAAGAACGGCAAGACGTTGGCGGACGGATTCTCTTTTGTCAGCAAGAAAGCCGGTGGAGAAAGGGATATCAAGGGCAAGCCGGTGGTGCATACGCTGGATGCCAAATTCGGGTCGGCCTATAACGTATGGGCGGACAGATGGGCTGCCTATTTCAGTGGCGATGACGAACAGATAGTCCATAACGGTCCGGTAGTCTATGTTCAGAACGAGAGTGGTTTCGGCAAACTGACCCTCTATATGTACGGTGACGTGAATGACCTGAATGGCGCATGGCCGGGTATGAACATCACAGGTACCGAGAACGTGAAAGGCATCGATTTCGTCTATTTCGACATGGGCGAAGAGAGTTTCGGTCTCAGTGAGACGCTTATCTTCTCTGACAATGGTGCCGACCAGTTGAAAGACTATGGGCCGGTTACGTTCAGTGATGAACCGGTCTATCTGCATATCTTGGCAGACGGTACGATTGAGAAAATAGATATGGACGGCAAGGTTGGTCATGACGGTCCGGCGGTCTTTGTGCTGGATGGCAAGGATTGGGGAATGAACGCGACGCTCTATATGTGGGGCGATGTGAACGACCTCAATGGCGGATGGCCCGGTATGACTGTTACAGGAACTCAGACTTTCGGCGATTATACCTATCTCTATTTTGACCTTGGCGAAACGAATAAGGGTCTCAAGGAGTCGCTCATCCTTAGTAACAATGGTGCTACGCAACTTCCGGACTACCCGGGTAACGATGAGCTATGGACCATTGATCAGGACCTCTATCTCTATATGGGCGCTGACGGAGTAGTTCTGATTGACGACCCCGAGAACCCGGGTGATGTCGTTTGGTTCGACCCGCAGGCTAAACCCAAAGAGGAGGCTACTATCGACCTGTATTTCTATAACGCAGCTGACTCTCTGATTATCAATCCGGATTCCACGGCTACGGACTCTATCCTGCCCCTGTACATCTATTCCTGGGGAAGCAGTGAAGTCTTTGGCGCATGGCCGGGTATGGCGCTGGCATCTATGGATAGCATCTCTATCCTTGGTATGCCGCTTCTGCACACCCAAATCTCAGGATTCGTCGGAGATGCGTTCCATCTGATCATCAATAATAACAACGGCAAGCAGTTGCCCGATTACGACATTAACGCCTCGGAGGCCGCCAATGAGTTCTACCTCAAGATTACCGACGAGGGCCTAACAGAACTGTCTGTAGCACCTAAATTAGGGAGGAAATGAAAATGAAAAAGAGTAATAAAATATCGACATTTGTACTGAGTACATTGTTCCTGTGTATCTTCACGGCTTGCCAGCCCGAGTATAGTGTGCTTCCTCCTGTTCCCGAGCAAAAGCCCATCACGGATGCCAATCAGATGGTTATCTATGAGTGCAATGAGCGCCTCTTTGCCGAGACCGAAACATTCAAGGCCATTGAGGCATATATCCCGACCTTGGTGGATATGGGAGTAAACGTTCTGTGGCTCATGCCTATTCATCCGATAGGCGCAGACAGCAAGGCGGTAGGTTCTCCTTACTGCGTAAAAGACTATACGGCCATCAACCCCGCTTTCGGTACGATGGATGACCTCAAGCATCTGGTCAACACGGCTCATGAGCACCAGATGCGGGTCATGCTCGATTGGATTGCCAACCATACCTCTTGGGACAACCGTTGGGTAACGGCGCATCCTGATTGGTACCAGCCGGCACAGACTGCGGATGAGAAGCAATGGGCGGATGTGACTTTCCTCAATTACGATATGCAGGTCGTATGCGACACCATGCAAGCCTGCATGCTCTATTGGGTTAACGAAGCAGGGATAGACGGTTTCCGTTGCGACTATGCGCAAGGTGTGCCTCTCCCTTTCTGGAAGAGCACTATATCCGCTATCCGCGCAAAGAAAAGCGACGCCCTCATGCTCGCCGAGACATCCGATGTGGCACACTACGACGCAGGGTTTGATTTGCTCTATAGCTGGTCGTACATGTACGCCGTAGAAGGACTTTATAGCGGCTCAGGAACGTTCGGTTCGCTCCTCTCGGCGCATACCTCGGAATATAACTCCACCCCGGAAGACAAAGACCGCATGCGGTATGTGACCACTCATGACGAGTCGGCCACTGCCGGCCCGGGTACGTTCTACCACTCGCCGCAAGGGGAATTGTCCGCCTTCTGCCTCACTGCTTTCTTGTCCGGAATGCCGATGATATACTCTTCGCAGGAGTTGGGGAACATGAATGCCATCAATTTCTTCAACTACAACATCATGGATTTTAAGGCCGAAAACGACACCCGTACGGCGCTGAAGCAGCTGATGAAGGTGTATCATGAGACAGCGCATCTCCGCGGCGGTTCGCGTATAACCGGCTCGCTGAATACCAAGGTGCATTATATTGAGTATTCCGACGAGCAGGAGACAATGATTGTTATCTGCAATACCTCGGGCAAAAAGCAGGATGTCAAACTTCCCATGAAACATCAAGGTCACGAGATGTCCGACCTCCTCACAGGTGCGCCCGTCTCGCTTGAGACCATTATCACGCTCGCACCATACGAGTATAAAATCTATAAGCACTAAGCGAACGGGAGAATATCGAGTCTTGCAACACGAAAAGAGAGAACCACATTTGTGATTCTCTCTTTTTTGCGGTGCCGATGTGAAGAAGTGCCTCGGATGGCACTTCGATAGTGAACGCGTGGCATATCTCCTATGCCACGGAATACGCGAACGGGAGAATGTCGAGTCTGGCAGCACAAAAAAAGAGGATTACCTAAGCAATCCTCTTTGTTGGCGGTGCCGACGAGACTCGAACTCGCGACCTCCGGCGTGACAGGCCGATATTCTAACCAACTGAACTACAGCACCTCGCGTTCGGCACTCTCGGACACGGACTGAATCTTCCGCGCTGCTTCAGACTCATTTAAGTCCTCGAGGCCTCCGCTCTCCCCACCACAACACGTTGCGTTGGGGACCCCATTGAAGGGGGCTCTCTTTCGAAAGCGGGTGCAAAGGTACTGCTTTTTTTTGAATTGACCAAATATTTGAGCAAAAAAATGCAAAAAAAATGCAAAAAAGCGTGTTTTTTGTCCTTTTTACAGTCTGAAACGCATATTTTAGTGGTACAAAACACAAAAAAGGGCGGAAAAACTCCGCCCTTTTCATGAGAACAAGTTGAGACTTATTTCAGTTTCTTGTAACCGTACTGAGCAACGCAACCAAGTTCTTCCTCGATGCGGATAAGTTGGTTGTACTTAGCCATACGGTCGGTACGGCTGAGCGAACCGGTCTTGATTTGACCACTATTGGTAGCCACAGCGATGTCGGCGATAGTGGTGTCCTCGGTCTCACCCGAACGGTGCGAGGTAACGGTGGTGTAGCCGTGACGGTGAGCCATCTCGATAGCCTCGAGGGTCTCGGTGAGCGAACCAATCTGGTTAACCTTGATCAGGATGGAGTTGGCTGCGCCCATCTGGATGCCCTTCTGCAGGAACTTCACGTTGGTTACGAACAGGTCGTCACCTACGAGCTGGCAGCGGTCACCAATGCGAGCGGTCAGTTTAACCCAGTTCTCCCAGTCGTTCTCGTCAAGGCCATCCTCGATAGAGTCAATAGGATACTTGGTGATGAGTTCCTCCAGATAGTCAATCTGCTGAGCAGCAGTCAGTTTCTTGCCGTTAGGATCTTTCTTCTTGCCATCCTTGAGCTGACGATAGTCGTAGAACCACTCGCCGTTCTCGCATGTAGCGAACTCGCTGGCAGCGCAGTCCATGGCAATCTTCACGTCCTTACCCGGTTCGTAGCCGGCATCTTTGATGGCCTGGCAGATGCTCTCGAGAGCGTCCTCGATGCCATTCAGTGCGGGAGCAAAACCACCCTCGTCACCTACAGCCGTGCTCAGACCACGTTTCTTCAGCAGTTTGGCCAGGTTGTGGAACACCTCAGCGCCCATACGGATAGCCTCGCGCTCGGTCTTGGCGCCAACCGGACGAATCATGAACTCCTGGAAAGCGATAGGAGCATCCGAGTGAGCACCACCGTTGATGATGTTCATCATCGGAACAGGCAGTACATAGGTGTTAGCACCACCGATGTAACGGTAGAGCGGCATGTGAAGTGCGGCAGCGGCAGCGTGAGCCACGGCAAGGCTGACACCCAGAATAGCATTGGCGCCGAGTTTGCTCTTGGTAGGAGTGCCATCCAGGGCCAACATCTTGTAGTCGATAGCGCGCTGTGCGAACACGCACTCACCCTGAAGAGCCGGAGCGATTACGTTATTGACGTTCTCAACGGCTTTCAAGACGCCTTTGCCCAGATAACGACCTTTGTCGCCATCGCGAAGCTCCAAGGCCTCGTTCTCGCCGGTCGATGCACCCGAGGGCACACTGGCACGACCCATTACGCCATTCTCAAGCGTTACTTCAACTTCTACAGTCGGATTACCACGAGAGTCCAAAATCTCTCTTGCATGAATTTTTTCAATCTTCATAATCAATTGAATTTAAATATGTTATATATGTTCTTTATGTTCAGTTCTTAGATAAGCCATATTTTCATGGTGCAAAGTTACTATTTTTTAGGGACATATGCAAGAAAATTGCAAACTTTTTTCAATTTGTACTATTCAGTGAGCAAAAAAGGGGCGGAGGAGGACGCTCCAGATTCCGAGAAAGGATTGGAGAAATATGCATTCTCCCTGCCTCAGGTCCAGACATATGAGGGTGGAATGAGAGGAAACCAGAATAGGAGCGGGAATGTGATTTTTTGGTCGGATACTATCCGGCGTAATGGACAAAACTGACCTGCATAAGATGCGGGGCTAACAACCAAAAAGACCTGCTATAGCCGGAGCAAGAAGAATCTTTTGCGTGATTTTCTCTGGTTGGAACGATCTCATTGTTTCAACGTAATGATGGTTATTTCCGATGGGCAGTTCAGGCGCACCGGCATAGTGCAGCCCAAGCCCGCGTTGACATAGAGCGTTTGGCCGCCTTCTGTGTATTTGCCCCACGACTGCCGAAACGTCCACGAAGAGGGGTTCCAGCCAAATAGTCGTACTTGCGCAGCATGTGTGTGACCCGAAAGGGTAAGCGGTATGTCGGTGTGATGCAACACCTCGGCGTCCCAATGACTCGGATCGTGGCTTAGGAGGATTCGGTATCCGCCAGTGCCCGCCATGGCTTGGCTTAGATTGCCGAAGTTGATAGTCGTAAAACCCTGTCCGCCTCCATGGATATTGTCCACACCGATGATGGTCAGGGTGTCCGACCCGCGCAGGATACGATGATGTCCGTTGCGCAAAAGCGTCCATCCGAGTGTGTCTCGCTGATAGGCAGAAAGCCGCTCCACTTCCGCCGCGCGCGCAGAAGAGTCCGCCAACTCGCGACTATAAATAAAGAAATCGTGGTTACCGAGCACCGACATCACCCCATCCTTGGCGTGCAGCCCTTGCAGGATGTCGGTATAGG
>ONXE01000011.1 GCA_900321775.1 uncultured Bacteroidales bacterium | reverse complement strand
AGGGGCGTACCGTTGCGTACAAAGGCGCGGATCTGCTCGCCCGCCTCTTTCACATCTGCCGGGGCAGAGTAGGTTGTGTCATCCAGTGCGCGGTATTCCAGGAGATTATATTCGAAGTAGGTAGGGTAGAGTTCGCCGATGAAGGTTCCATCCATGTCAAACGTGGCTATGCGGTCCTCTACGGGGATGAAGTTGGGCGACTGAGGATTAGTCACATCCTCTACATAGGCTTGCAGCGCGGTAAGTGCCTCGCAGGTGTTCCAAAGCGTGAAATACTCTTTTTTGGGCTTATTCTGACCGAAATATGTACACCCGCTAAGTAGTACGATCAGAACGAAAAATAAAATCTGTTTTTTCATTATTGTGTTGTTTTGTTGTTTTGTTGATTGTCTTATCCCATGATTACATCCAGCATCATCATCAGAACAAAACCGACGGCAAAGCCGATTGTGCTGATGTTACTGTGTTGGCCGCGAGAGGCTTCGGGTATGAGTTCTTCTACGACTACGTACATCATCGCTCCTGCGGCAAACGCCAGTAGATACGGCATGGCGGGCAGGAAAAGCGAGGCAAGCAGGATGATCATCAATCCGCCGATAGGTTCGACCACTCCGCTCAGCGAGCCGATGAGAAACGCTTTCCATCGCGAGTTGCCGGCGGCGCGCATAGGCATGGAGATGATGGCCCCTTCGGGGATGTTCTGTATGGCTATACCCAACGACATAGCCAACGCGCCCATCAATGAGATATCGGCATGTCCTTCCGAGGCTCCGGCAAACACCACTCCCACAGCCATTCCTTCAGGCAGGTTGTGGATGGTTACTGCCAAGGCGAGCATCGCCGTACGAGAGAGTCGGCTGCGCATGCCTTCGGGTTTGTTGCTCCCCACGTGCAGGTGCGGTGTCAGTTCGTCGATAATCAGCAGAAAGCCTACGCCCAACAGAAAACCCACCGCAGCAGGCGCTACGGCCCATTTGCCGGCAGATGCGCCCATCTCGATGCACGGCAAGAGCAGTGACCATACAGATGCCGCCACCATTACGCCGGAAGCGAAGCCCAACAGTCCTTTCTGCAAGCGCTCCGGCATCTCGCCTTTCATGAAAAACACCATGGCAGACCCGAGCATGGTGCCCAACAATGGAATCAATAGTCCGATAATTGGTGGCATAAATTTAATAAGACTTATGGGGCCCGTAGGGCTTATAGAATCTATAAGGAAAAATGTTAATTATTAATTGTTAATTGTTCATTGCCTTTAGTCCGCTGTCTGTCATGAGTCCGCGTGCCAGGAGGTCGGCACAGCGCAGTCGGTTGCGTTCGGTCCAATGGCTGTTCTTGCGCCTGGGCGAGAGCCGTTGTGCATATCTTCCGTCAGGCATGCGTTTGAGCGTGCTGTCAATCCAGCCGAAGCACAACGCCTCTTCCACGGCCTCGGGATATGACATACAATCTGGTCGCACCAGTTTGCTGCGGTTCACGGTTACCCAGCAATCTTTGGCCGTCTCGTGATTAGCCTCCAGCCACTCGCGCAACTGTTTTCTGTCGTTATATGCCAACAAGTTCGTTATCTCCATGCGTGTCTATCCTCGTCGGAGCAAGTCCTTTAGCCGAATCTCCGGATGATGGTACTGGCGGTCTTTGCGCGTCGGGCGACCGTTGGTTTGCAGGGCCTGCTGCGGGCAGAAATGTACGCAACTGAGGCAAGCTGTGCAGTTGTCCCCAATCAAGGCTTTGCCGTCCTTGAGAACGATGTTCTCCTGCGGACAAACGCGAACGCAGGTGTTGCAACCGATGCACCGCTCGCTATCGACTTTAGGCCCGAGCATCCTGATCATGCCTTTTTCCAACTTCGGCTGCCCCATTATCCATGCGAGCAGACTCCAACTACTGTAGTGAAGGACATGTTTCTTTGCCTGCAGTTCGCTGACGATCAGGTTCATGCGGGCTGGGACGCGGTCCAGTTTCTTCAGCTGGTTGTTGGGGTTTCGTCCAAAAGCCAGAGCGCTGTTGTCAGGCACGCGCACTTTGTGACTATAGGCCAGTTCCACGCCTTTCTCGCGCAGCATCCGACGCAACGTCCAAACGCAGTTGCCGGCTTGACCGCCGCAAGTGATGACGGCAAACACATATGCTTTGGGACTCAGTTTCAGTCTGCCGACAAGCATACGCACGGCTGGAGGCAGGTTGAAGTCGTAGGTCGGGAAGACCAAACCAACACGTTTTTCCTGCGTGAGGTCTTGTGCTGCGGCATCGTAGAGTGACAGGAGGGGTTCGTCCAACCTTTCCGACAGTTGTCGCGCTATAACCAAGCTGTTGCCAGTTCCGGAAAAATAAATTATCATTTTCGCTCTTCGTTTTCGTTTCGTGGCGCAAAGTTAGTGAAAAGTTTTGATATGTGCAAGGATTTTGGCAAAAAAGGCTCAAAAAACGGGAAAAAAGAAAAAAAACAGGCAAAGAATTTGGTAGTTTCATAACTTTTTACTAATTTTGTGTCCAAAATTCAACAAGCATGAAGACAAAACGACAAATAATCCTGTTTTTTATGCCGCTGGCGATGCTGGTGGCGTCCTGCACCTTTACTTCATGTCAACCCGACGAGTCCCGAGTATCGGGTCTTAACCGCGCCGAGGCCATCAAGCAGGAAGTGACGGATTATGTGCATAAGTTTATCTGACCAGTTTGTTTTTCCTCAATAATTACACTGAGATGAGAAAAAAGGATTTCATAGTACTCCTCGCCTGTTTGTTGGCAGGTTGCGCAGGACCGCAAAAACAGTTTCGTATCGGCGTCAGCCAGTGTTTGGACGACGCGTGGCGACAGAAGATGAACAACGAGATGCAGTGCGAACTGTTGTTGCATCCCGAGATGGAGATATATACACGTTTTGCCGGCGGCAACAACGAGTTGCAGTGCGCGCAGATAGACAGTTTTATCCGTGAGCGCGTGGACCTGCTGATTGTCAGTCCGAACGAGGCCGAGGAGGTCAAGCCTGCCGTCACGCGTGCTTTTCGTGCCGGCATCCCGGTTATCGTGGCCGACCGCCGAGTCACGGGCTACGAGTGGACGGCTTTCATCGGAGGCGACAACTACCGCGTGGGCCTGCTGATGGCCGATTGGATTGGCCACATACAGCGTACGGTTTCTCATCCCCTGCACGTGCTGGAGGTGAGCGGTCTTACGGGTTCGACTCCTGCCACGTACCGCCACAAGGGTATGATGGAGAGGCTGGCGGCGCGAGACACCGTTCCCGCCGTTCATACTGTAATGGGACTATGGCAGAAGGAAGACGCTTATCGTGCCGTTAGGACTTTTCTGGAAGAACACAGCGACGTGGACGCTATCGTGGCACAGAACGACCTGATGGCCATAGGCGCAGCAGAGGCGGTGCGTGACACCAAGGGGTATGGGCCGGGCAGTGTTTACATCATGGGCGTGGACGGCATATCCGTGGGCCTGCAGGCTATCTTGGACGGCGTCATCAACTGCACCGCCACCTACTCCTCGCGCGGAGATATGGTCATCGCCACCGCCGCGCAAATCCTTGCAGGGCAACCGTTCGTGCGCGATACCGTCCTTGAGACCACCATGGTGGATGCCACTGCCGCACAGGCGATGCTGCTGCAGTACAACGAACGTATGCATGACCTGGAGACGATGAAGATTGTGCAGGTTCGCACGGATGCGATGTGGCAACAGACGCAGTTCCAACGGCGCGTGCTGATTATCGGATTGACTGTGATCGTGCTGTTTATCATAGCCGTGCTGGTTCTGCTTTTCTATATGCAGCATCGCCTGAAGACAGAGATCAAGGAGGAAGTCGTTCCGCAACTGGAAGACGTGCAGGAGGCCATTCAGCTGAGTAAACGTGACGAGGCTTTTGTCGAACGTCTCAGGCAGATTGTGGACGAACATCTGACCGACCCTAACCTGAACGTGGAGTTTCTTGGCAGCATGCTGCAACTGAGTCGAACGCAGATTTTCCGTCGCGTGAAGACCATCACCGGCAAAGGGCCTTTGGACTATATACGCGAGCGCCGGCTGATTCGTTCCAACGAATTGTTGCACACAACGGACATGACCGTCCAGCAGGTGGCCATTGAGTTGTGTTTCTCCAGTCCGAGTTACTTCTCCAAGTGTTATAAAGAGTACTTCGGACACTTGCCGAGCGAGCGATAGAAACATAATTATCGTAGTAGAATTGTTGCAAAATGTGTCATTTTTGTTGCAGCGCAACCTGAATGGCATCTTTTGCAACATATTTTTTTGTGTATGTGCGCAGAAAAGAGTACTTTTGCAAAAATTTTCAAACACACAACACAAATACGCATGGAAAAAATTAAACACGCATTGGTTTTAATCCTCGTGTTCATGGCCTTGCTGATGATACCGTTGCTTGCGCACGCCGATGTGGCAAACGGTGTAGTTATTGAGGCGGGAACGGACGAGCCGATTATCGGTGCTTCCATCCTTGAACAAGGAACGACCAACGGTACGATTACCGATTTCGACGGTAACTTTACGTTAAACGTAGCGCCCGGAGCGACACTTGTGGTGTCGTATGTGGGCTACAAGTCACAGACTCTTCCTGCAGGTACGAACCTGCGAATTCAGCTTGCTGAAGACAGCGAGGTGTTGGAAGAGGTAGTAGTAACCGGTTATACCACTCAGCGCAAGGCCGACTTGACTGGCGCCGTATCGGCGGTCAGCGCCAAGGACCTGGAGAAGCAGCAGGAGAACAACCCGATGAAGGCGTTGCAGGGCAAAGTGCCGGGCATGAACATCACGGCTGATGGTTCGCCTTCAGGCGCGGCCATGGTACGCATCCGCGGTATAGGTACGCTGAACGACAATGACCCCTTGTATATCATCGACGGCGTTCCGACAAAGTCGGGCATGCACGAGTTGAACCCCAATGACATCGAGTCCATTCAGGTGTTGAAAGATGCGGCGTCGGCCTCGATCTACGGTTCGCGTGCCGCCAACGGTGTGATTATCATCACGACGAAGAAAGGCGCGGAGGGCAAGATTCGCGTGGACTTGGACGCGTCTGTGGCCGTGCAGTCGTACACGAACCGCATGCACGTGCTGGATGCCAAACAGTTTGGCCAGGTGATGTGGCAGGCGTACGTGAACGACAACATGAACCCGAACACCAACGCGTTGGGTTATCATTACGACTGGGGTTACAATGCGCAGGGTTATCCCATGCTGAATGCCATCACGATGAGCAAGTATCTGGACGATGCGGGCACTGTTCCGGCGGCGAACACGGATTGGTTCAAGGAGACCACGCGCCCGGGCGTAATACAAAACTATAATGTGTCGGTATCGAACGGCAGCCAGAAGGGCAGTTCGTTTTTCTCGCTGGGATATTACAAAAACGAGGGTATAATCAAATGCTCCGATTTCGACCGTTTCTCGGCGCGTGTCAACTCCGACTACAAGATCATCGGCGACTATGTGTCCATCGGTGAGAACTTCACCCTGAACCGTACGTCGGAAGTGGCAGCTCCCGGCGGGTTCCTGGAGAATGTGCTGCAGTTCAACCCCTCTTTGCCCGTTTATACCACCGAAGGTGAGTATGCCGGCCCGGTAGGCGGTTACCCTGACCGTGAGAACCCCGTAGCTCGCCTCAACCGCAATAAGGACAACCGTTACACGTACTGGCGTTTGTTCGGTAACGCGTTCATCAATATCACTCCATTCAAGGGCTTCAATATCCGCACGACGGCGGGAATCGACTACGCGCAAAAGAAACAGCGTATCTTCACTTACCCCATCACGGAAGGCACGATGGCCAACGACAAGAACGCCGTAGAGGCCAAGCAGGAACACTGGTTCAAATGGATGTGGAACGCCATTGTGACGTATAACATGGAGATAGGCAAGCACCGCGCCGATTTCCTGTTGGGAACGGAGTTGAACCGCCAACAGGACGAGTGGTTCTCGGGCTACAAAGAGGGCTTTATCGTGCTGGACCCGAACTATATGTGGCCTGATGCGGGCGTAGGCACGGCGCAGGCGTATGGTTCCGCGGGCAGCTACTCGCTCATCTCTTTCTTCGGCAAGGCCAACTATACGTACGACAACCGCTATCTGGTGTCTTTCACTCTACGTCACGACGGTTCGAGCCGTTTCGGTAAGAACAACCGCTTCGCCACTTTCCCCTCCGTTTCCGCGGGTTGGCGTATCAGCCAGGAGAAGTTCATGGCCGGCGCATCGCCCTGGGTGGACGACCTGAAGATTCGTGCTTCGTGGGGTCAGACGGGTAATCAGGACATCTCGCCCACCGCGCGCTATACTATCTACGTATCCAACTACGGCGTCAACGAGTCGGGCGGCCAGAGTTACGGTACCAGTTACGACATCACGGGCAGCAACGGCGGCGGCATCTTGCCGTCGGGCTTCAAGCGTAACCAGATAGGCAACGACGACATCAAATGGGAGACGACCACTCAGACGAACGCAGGCGTGGATTTCTCGTTCTTCAAGCAGACGTTCTACGGTTCGTTCGATTGGTTCTACAAGCAGACGAAGGACATCCTGGTGCTTATGGACGGCATCGGTGCCATGGGCGAAGGCTCGGCGCAATGGGTGAACGCGGGTGCTATGGATAACATGGGTGTGGAACTGTCGCTCGGCTATCGTAACCAGACCAAAGATGGCTTCAAATACGACATCAGCGCCAACCTCTCCTCCTACCGCAACACTGTCACCAAACTGCCTGAGACGATTGCCGCCAAGGGCACCTTCGGCGGTAATGGCGTCAAGTCTGTAGTCGGACACGCCATGGGTTCTCAGGTAGGCTACATCGCCGACGGCATCTTCAAGAGCCAGGAAGAGGTGGACAACCACGCTTATCAGGAAGGAGCCGCCGTAGGCCGTATCCGCTACCGCGACCTCAACGGCGACGGCATGGTAACCGAGGCCGACCAGGACTGGATATACTCGCCAGTTCCGGCGGTGATGTACGGTGCCAATTTCTACTTCGAATACAAGGGCTTTGACCTGACCGTCTTCTTTCAGGGCGTAGCGGGAGTGGATGTCATCACCGACCTCAAGCGCGAAACCGACATCTGGGCGGGCCTCAACATCGGCTTCCTCAACAAAGGCACACGCCTGCTGGACGCATGGAGCCCCACCAACCCCAACAGCAACATCCCCGCACTCTCGCTCAGCGACAACAACAACGAGAAACGCGTCAGCACCTATTGGGTGGAAAACGGCTCGTTCCTCAAACTGCGTAACGTGCAGTTGGGCTACAATCTGCCTAAGGACATCAGCGCCAAGATGAAGATGGAAAACTGGCGATTCTTCATCTCTGCACAAAACGTGTTCACCATTCATTCCAAAAACTTCACCGGCGTCGATCCCGAGAACCCCAACTTCGGCTATCCTATCCCGCTGACGATGACCCTTGGAACCAAAGTAACCTTCTAAACAAATACTGCTATGAAGACAAACATATTCAAACTATTCTCTACATCTCTTGTTCTGATGTTCGTAGCATTGTTCACCTCCTGCAACGCCTTCCTCGACCAGGATGTGCCGCAGGCTATTCTTAGCGAAGAGCAGGTGAGCAACCCCCAATATGTGGACAACCTGGTTATCTCCGCATATGCTATCTTTATCTCTGCAGAGGACATCAACTCGTCCTTCTCCATGTGGAACTTCGACGTTCGTTCGGACGACGCCTACAAGGGCGGCAACGGAACCAGCGACGGCGATGTCTTCCATCAACTCGAAATCTCGCAGGGCATCCTGACCACCAACTGGAATATCAACGATATGTGGATTCGCCTCTACAACTGCCTGAGTCGCGTCAATGCTGCCATCAATGCGCTCAACTCCATGGGCGATGACTACAAACTCAAGGAGCAGCGTCTGGCCGAAATGCGTTTCTTGCGCGCATACGGACATTTCCTACTCAAGCGACTCTACAAGAACATCCCCTTCGTCATCAAGAGCAATATGACGCAGCAGGAGTACCTCGCCCTCAGCAACACCGAATACACCAACGACGAAGGATGGCAGGTCATCGCTGATGATCTGGAGTACGCTTTCGCTGTCTTGCCCGAGATGCAGGCCGACAAGGGCCGACCGACCAGAGCCGCTGCTGCTGCCCTCTTGGCCAAAACCTATCTCTACAAAGCCTATCGGCAGGACGATCCCACCAGCCATCGCGTCACCGAAATCAACGCCGACGACCTGCGCAAGGTGCTCGATTATACCGACCCAAGCCTCTATGCCGGCTATGGTCTCGAGCCTGATTTCCACAACAACTTCCGACCCGAACCCCAGTACGAGAACGGCATTGAGAGCATCTGGGCTATGCAGTACTCCATGAACGACGGAACCAAGAACGGTAACCTCAATTGGGCGTACGGACTGATTGTCCCCAATATTCCGGGCGTTACCGACGGTGGTTGCGACTTCTACAAGCCCAGCCAAAACCTCGTCAATGCCTTCAAGACCGACGACGCTGGTCTGCCGTTGCTTAACACGTTCAACCAAAAGGATTTCAATGCCGCAACCGACAACGCCGACCCGCGTCTGTGGCTCACCGTCGGCATACCCGGCTTCCCGTATATGTTCAACCCCAATTACATCATGGCCAAGAACCAGACTTGGAGCCGCTCCAATGGCCTGTACGGCTACAACGTGACCCTCAAACATAATGTGGACCCCGATACCGAGTACCTCATCAAAGGTGCATGGTGGGGCAGCCCGATGAACCGTATCGTCCTCCGATATGCCGACGTCATGCTCATGCGAGCCGAGGCCGAAGCACAACTGGGCATCCACCTCGACGAGGCTATCGACCTGGTCAACCAACTGCGCAACCGCTCTGCACAAAGCACCGGCATGCTTACCGGCTATGACGTGCAATATGGTGCCAAGATGCGTGTCATGCCCTATCCCGGCACCTACGGCAAGGACGAGACTCTCCTGCGCGTCAAGATGGAACGACGCGTCGAACTGGCTATGGAGTCCGAGCGCTTCTTCGACCTCGTTCGTTGGGGCGAAGCATACGACGTCATCAACAACTATTATGCTACCGAGGCCGACAACTGCGCCATCTACGCCGAGGCACATTTCACCGCCGACAAGAACGAGTATCTGCCCATTCCCTACGAGCAGATCGCCGCTTCCAACGGTCATTACACACAAAACATAGGAGGATGGTAATATGAAAGCACATCTTTATTCTATACTGATGCTGGCGTCCCTTTTCTTTGGACTCGCAGCATGCGACAAACCCGCAAGCGACTTCCGCCTTTCCGGCGACTGTCAGGTCATCTCGCTCGCTTTGGATGAGGATTTCGAGGGAATAGTGGACCCGAAAGCCAAAGCGATTGTCGTCGCTATACCCGAGGTGTACGACGAGCGCGCAATGACTATCACCGACCTCACCCTTTCCGACGGCGCTACGGCCGACAAACATGTGGGGGACCGTCTGAACTTGTCCACGCCTCAGGCTATTCGGGTCAAGAACGGCGATGTGATGATGGAATATACCCTCTCTGTCAAGCACGACGAGGCACGTATCCTCAGCTTCATCATTAACGGACAGTATGTCGGGGTCATCGACCAGAGTGCGCACACTATCTCCGTACTGGTGCCCGCCGGCAGCAACCTCCATTCGCTCACGCCTACCGTCACCACTACCGATGGCGCTACACTCTTGCCCGCAAGCGGTGTGGTGCAGGACTTCTCACAGCCTGTCCTCTACACCGTCTCCTATAACACGGCTTCGCTCACCTATCTCGTCACCGTGGCCGAGATGACCAGCCCCCATGTGCTATATGTCGGACTGGCTGATACCCGCCAGCAACTCCCTATCGAGGAACAGACCGCCTGCTCCTGGCTCTTGAGTCATGTCGAGAAAGCCGCCTATGCTTCCTTCACACAACTCAAGGACGGACAGGTGGACCTCAGCGAGTGTCAGGTCATCTGGTGGCATCTGCACAAAGATGGAGGTATCGATGGCAAAGGGCAGTTCGAGAACAACGCTATTGAGGCTTTGGCGGCTGTCGATGCACTCAAGGCATACTACAACGCAGGCGGATCCTTCCTCCTCACACGGTATGCCACCTATCTGCCCGCTTATCTCGGCGAAGCCGACTGCGTGCCTAACAACTGCTGGGGACAAGCCGAGGAATCAGCGGAGACCGTTAGCGGTCCGTGGGAGTTCAGCATAGCCGGACATACCGACCATGCCCTCTGGCAGAACCTCATCATGAAACCCGACGCACTCGACCATGTCTATACTTGCGACGCCGGCTATCGTATCACCAACTCCACCGCACAGTACCATATCGGAACCGATTGGGGTGGGTATGACGATCGCGACGCTTTCCGCTCCAAGACAGGCGCTATCGATATAGCAGGCGGTGCGGACGCTGTGGTGGCTTGGGAGTATCCCGCTACCGACGCACACGGTGGTATCATCTGCATCGGCTCGGGTTGCTACGACTGGTATTCCGTTGCTGGCGATGCCGGCACCGAGTACTATCATGCCAACATTGCTAAGATTACCGAAAATGCACTCAACTACTTAAAGAAATAATCCTATGAAAAAGATATCATTTATGCTTCTTTCGCTGTGCCTGACGGCTCTGCTCGCTTCCTGTGAGCAGCCCATCCCAGAAGACCACAAAGACTGGGCCGGAACGACCACCAGCTTTGCCTCTTCTGACGAGAAAATCAGCACCACCTACTACAAGCCCTATGCAGGATTTGTGGGCGACCCTATGCCCTTCTTCGACCCGAACACCCGTTCCTTCAAGGTGCTTTATCTGCAGGAGTTCCGTCCGAACATGGCGGGCACTTATCATCCTTTCTGGGGCGTCGAAACGACCGATGTGGCTAATTATACCTCCCTCGACGAGGTGCTGCCAACCGGTAGTCGCGCCGAGCAGGACGCAGCTCTTGGAACAGGATGCGTGGTCTATAACGAGCAGGACAAACTCTACTATATCTTCTATACCGGCAACCGCGACCAGCCCAAGGCCGGCGATGATGCGCAGGTAGTGATGTGCGCCACTTCGCCTGATTTCAAGACCTGGACCAAAGATCCGCTTTTCCGTTTGCGTGGAGTGGAGTACGCCTATAGCAGCAAGGATTTTCGTGACCCGTGCGTCTGGTTGGGCGACGACCAACTATGGCATATGTTGGTGGCAACCAAGATAGGCGGCAAGGGCAACCTGGCTGAGTTCACTTCGCCCGACCTCAGGCAATGGACCCATCAGGGCGTGTTTATGTCTATGATGTGGGACCGCTTCTACGAGTGCCCTGACGTGTTCAAGATGGGCGACTGGTGGTACCTCGTCTATAGTGAGATGCATAGCGCCATTCGTCGTGTACAGTACTTCAAAGGCCATACGCTCGAAGAACTCAAGGCTTGCACTGCCGGCGATGCCGGTATCTGGCCCGACAACCACGAAGGGTTCCTCGATAGCCGTGGTTTCTATGCCGGCAAGACGGCCTCCAATGGCGAGGACCGGTACATCTGGGGGTGGTGTCCTACACGAGAAGGCTATGATAACACCAAGACCAACTCCGGCGCTGAACCCCAATGGGCAGGCTCGATGGTTGCGCATCGCGTCATACAACATCCCGACGGCACACTCACCTTGGGCGAAGTGGCTGGCATCAAAGCCAAATACGACCAGAAGACGGAAGTGAAACTCATGGCACAAAGTCCCGAAGGTGTCACACCCGGCAACGGAGCTTACCGATTGGAAGGAAACGCCTATGCGCTCTTCAACCGGCTCGGCTATCACAACCACCTCTCCATGACCGTCACTACGGCTGAACCTACCGACAAGTTCGGTATATCCCTGGTTCGCGGTACGGACAGCAAGAAATACTATACCGTCATCGTGAACCCCGAGGGCAATACCCGCCGTAAGATCAATTTCGAGGAAGAAGGTCCCGAAGGCAAAGGTTTCATCGAGGCCATCGACGGCTATATGTTCGATACGCCTGCGGATAATACCTATCATATCGACATCTACACCGACAACTCGGTTTTCGTGATGTATATCAACGACCAGGTATGCTACACCAACCGTATCTATGGTACGCAGCTCAACTGCTGGAGCGTGAATGGCTATAACGGCACCATCACCGTTTCCGACCTGCAAGTAACACAGTATTAAACTAAAGTTTGTAAATTAAGAGTTTTAAGTTTGTAATTAATATACAATGAAAAAGATTTCTTTATTGGCATTTTTTGCGGCTCTTGTAATGACCGCAAACGCAACGGACCTCTGGACGGGTTCGAAACATGTATCGTGGGGTGACGGAGGCCTCCAGATTGCGTCTTCGGCATTTACGTCTGCTCAGGCCGGTCAGAAGATTGTAGTACATTTTACGGACGCCTCGGATGGAATAGAGTTCAAGGTGATGAACGACAACTTCGACCACCTGGCAGGTTCGCGTGAGGCTGCGTGGATAAGCGGTGACGGCAGTTTTGAGCAATTCCTGACCGAAAAAGCAGTGGCCGACCTCAAGGCCTATGGCCTGGAGGTGATAGGAGCGAACTTCACTTGCACGAAAGTGGAACTGCTGGACGGCAAGACGCTCAAAGGCGGAATCTCGGTTTGGACCGGTTTCTTCTGGGCTGACGACTGGAAGACCCTCGAACTGTACGGCAATGGCTACAACTACGTGGATTTTAGCAAGATGAATGCGCTGCGTATCTACTCGGAAGCGGGTCGTAGCAACTTTGCCATCAACATCAAAGAGAACTGGGGCGGAGAAGGTCAGATTGCCGACATGAGCAGTATGACCGCCGGCGACGGCTATGTAGAGCTGCCTCTAACGGATGCGCTTCGCACGAGACTTTCCGCAGCTGGCCATTGGATGATTCAGTTCGACAAAGGTACGGGTGCGGCTTTCAATGTGACGGATATCGTGCTTGTGTCCGGCGAGATGGAGGTTTCGGCAGTCGGCTATGCTACCTACTATAACAGTGCCGAGGCTTATCAGATGCCCAATGGCATGGAAGGATATGTGTTCAACACGTCAGACGGTTTGGTGAAAGAATATGAGAGCGGCAAGGTAGTTCCCGCAGGTACTGCTTTGATTCTCCATGCAGCGGCAGGGAAATACCCGTTTGTGTTTGCAACAGGTGGTACGGCTCCTACTGCAACCAATCAGTTGCTCGGAACAGATGCCGTTACCTCTCTTCCGGCAGACGCCAGTGCATATTTCTACGGCCTGAGCCTCAATAGCGCAAATGATGCCGACTCGGTGGGTCTGTACTGGATGAATGCTACGGGCGAGGCCTTTACCAATGGCGCCCACAAGGCATACCTGAAGGTGGCCAAGAGTTCGGCTCCGGCGCGTTACTACCTGTTTAATGGCGAGAATGGCGCAACCGGAATACGCGAACTGCAAGAAGGCGAGAAGGCCTGCAAGTTCCTGGAGAATGGCCAAATCTACATCCTTAAAGACGGGCATGTGTACGATGTAACCGGCAGGGCGGTTAAATAATCTGTAAAGGGTTTTATAGAAACGCAAAAATATCATAGTTATGAAAAAGACATATCAAACAGCAGAACTGCAGATAGTTCGTGTGGCCGGTAACGATATCGTTACGACCAGTGTAACCACGCACAACGGAATGGGTAATGGTACTCAGTTGTCGCCGAGCAGGAATCGTTCTATCTGGGATTAAACAGTAAGAATCAACTAATCACAAAAATATCAAACACAATGAAGAAAATTACTCTCTTGGCGGTAATCGCCACAATGTTTGCTTTCGGGGCAAACGCAACGGATCTTTGGACGGGAACAAAACATGTATCTTGGTCTGACGGTGGTCTGCAAATTGCCGCCGCATCTTTCTCTTCCGCACAAGCCGGACAGAAGGTAGTAGTACACTTTGCTGATGCTACCGATGGCATTGAATTCAAAGTGATGAATGCCAATTTTGACCATCTGGCAGGTTCACGCGAGGCTGCCTGGATCAGTGGCTCCGGCACGTTTGAACAGTTCCTCACCGCTAATGCTGTGGATAGCCTTAAGGCACATGGCTTGGAGATAATCGGTGCTAATTTCAATGTATCGAAAGTTGAGCTGCTGGACGGCAAAGATCCCCAAGCCGGAATCTCGGTTTGGACGGGTTTCTTCTGGGCAGACGAATGGAGTACACTCGAACTGTATGTCGATGGCTACAAATATGTGAATTTCAGCGAGATAGAGTCTCTTCGCATTTACTCGGAGGCCGGTCGCAGCGACTTTACCATCAACATCAAAGAGAACTGGGATGCAGAAGGTCAGATTGCCGACATGAGCAGTATGACCGCCGGCGCCGGCTATGTAGAGTTGACTCTTACGGATTCGCTTCGCACGAGACTTTCCGCAGCTGGCCATTGGATGATTCAGTTCAACAAAGATGCTGGTGCTGCTTTCAACGTGACGGACGTAGTGCTCGTTCCGATTGTGACTGCTCTGAGCAATACCAAGGCTGAGGCCAAGGCTGTGAAGATGATTGAGAACGGCCAGATCGTTATTATGAAGGACGGCGTTCGTTACAACGTTTTGGGCGCAAAGTTCTAAATACTTACGGTATAGGCGGCTGATTACCGCCTATGCTGACTACAACAAAATACAATGAACCTATGAAACACAGTTTGTTACTTTGGCCGTTGGCTATCAGTTGTTGCCTCATGGCAGGCGGCTGTAGTCGTATGCCTGCGCGCCATGTTACCGACGAGCCCTTCCGTTCGGTTTATCATCATTCTCCTGCATCCAACTGGATGAACGACCCGAATGGTATGTTCTACGATGCGAATGCGGGTGTTTGGCATCTGTATTATCAGCACAACCCCTTTGGAACGACGTGGGGTCCGATGCATTGGGGTCACGCCACGTCTACGGACCTGCTTCATTGGGAGGAACATCCGATTGTGCTTGCACCTGATAGTCTGGGCACGATTTTCTCCGGCTCGTGCGTCATCGATGAGGACAACACGGCCGGCTTTGGAGAAGGTGCTGTGATTGCTATCTATACCCAATCGGAGGTCTGCGGGCAACATCAGTCTATCGCCTACAGTACCGATGGTGGGGCGACGTTTACCAAGTACGCCGGCAATCCTGTCCTTATGGGCGATGTGCCCGATTTTCGCGACCCGAAAGTGATGCGTGACGGAGACCATTGGCTGATGACGCTGGCTTGCGGTCAAGAGATACGTTTTTATGCGTCCGACGACCTGCGCCAATGGACTTTTCTCTCAGCTTTTGGCGAGGGTTATGGCGCACATGGCGGAGTGTGGGAGTGCCCGGAACTGATTCCGTTTGACGGGCAGTGGGTTCTGCTGGTGAGCATCAACCCGGGCGGCCTGTTCGGAGGTTCAGCCACGCAGTATTTTGTGGGACAATGGGACGGCAAGACTTTCACGTGCATGGACGAGCCGACGGAACTTAAATGGCTTGATTACGGCAAGGATAACTACTCCACTTTCACTTTCTTCGGCTCGCCCGAAGGCCGCGTGGTGTCGTTGGGCTGGATGAGCAACTGGCAGTACGCGAACCAACTGCCCACCATGGCATTCCGTTCGCAGAACACCATTGCGCGCGACCTGTCGCTTTATAAAGATGATGCAGGCGAATACCGTCTGGCATCCGTTCCTTCGGCCGAGTCGATGGCCTGTCGCGGTGACAAACAGACGCGCCTGTCGGACATCGCTATCGTGGAGATAGAGTGGAACGGCAAACAGGACGCGCTCATCACAGTCAGCAATGACAAAGGCGAGAAAGTGCTGATGACGCTTGATGCGCATCATCAGACCTTCTCCATGGACCGTACGGCGTCGGGCGACTGCTCGTTCTCGCACGAGTTTGCTGCCAACACCACAGCTCCGCTGTTTGTGGCGCACGACCGGCATCATGTCACCCTGTTTATCGACCATTGCTCTATCGAGGCTTTTGGGACCAATGGTGAGTGGGCGATGACCAACCTGGTGTTCCCGTCCGAGCCGTACAACCGTTTGACAGTGGAAGGCGGCGAAGCAACTATTTATTCGATTAACTATTGATACATTATACTACTATGCAAAACGCTAAATCCTCTCTCGGAGCCCTCGTCGTGGTGATGCTTTGTTTCTTCACTATGGGCTTTGTGGACCTGGTAGGCATTGCCTCCAACTACGTCCAGCAGGACCTGGGTCTCACGCACTCGCAGGCCAACATCATGCCATCGCTCGTCTTCTTCTGGTTCCTTATCTTCTCCGTTCCGACGGGGGTATTGATGAACAAGATAGGGCGTAAGAAAACCGTGCTCCTGTCTATCTGTGTGACGGTGCTCTCTCTGTTCTTGCCGCTTTTCGGCGAGAGTTACGCGCTGATTCTGGTGGCTTTCTCACTGCTGGGTATAGGCAACGCACTGATGCAGACCTCACTTAATCCGCTGGTTAGCAACATCGTCACGGGCAACCTGTCGTCCACGCTGACGTTTGGACAGTTCGTTAAGGCTATCGCCTCTTTTCTGGCACCGTATATCGCCATGTGGGGCGCAACGGCTGTCATCCCCTCTTTCGGGCTGGGATGGAAAGTGCTGTTCCCTATCTACGGTATCATCGGCGTGATTGCCATCATCGCACTCTCGCTGACCACTATTCACGAGGAACCGGTCGCCAAGGGCAGCGGCTTTGTGCAGTGTTTTAGGCTGTTGGGCAACCCCTTTATTCTCCTTTGTTTCCTGGGCATCATGTGCCATGTGGGGATCGATGTCGGCACCAACACCACCGCGCCCAAGATTCTGATGGAACGGCTGGGTATGACCCTCGCCGAGGCCGGATTTGCCACCTCGCTCTATTTCATCTTCCGTACTATAGGCTGTCTCAGCGGGTCCGCTATCCTGCGCAAAGTGCCCGAGAAAGTGTTTTTTGCTGTCTCTGCGGCTATGATTTGCTGCGCGATGGTGTTGATGGGTGTGGGCGCGTCCAAGGCTGTCCTGTACGCGGGAATAGCACTGGTCGGATTTGGCAACAGCAACATCTTCTCCATCTGCTTCGCACAGGCTCTGCAGCATGACCCTGTTCACAAGAACGAGATCTCCGGCTTGATGATCATGGGTCTGTTCGGCGGCACCATCTTCCCGCTTTGTATGGGTCTGCTGTCCGACGTCATGGGTGCCCTCGGAGCCGTTCTTGTTATGGCCGTCGGAGCCCTCTATCTGGTGGCCTTCTGCCTGAAAATGAACAAATAACCTACGCGAAGCGATCAACTTTCAACTTTCAACTCTCAACTCTCAACTCATGAACTACGTTATTGGTATCGGCGAGGCCTTGTTCGACTGCCTGCCGGAAGGAAGAAAACTCGGCGGAGCACCTGCTAACTTCGCCTATCATGTCAGTCAATTCGGACTCAACGGGTGCGCCATCTCCGCCATCGGTGACGATGAACTCGGCGAGGAAATCGTCGAGACCTTTGAAAAAGTGCACCTCAATCATATCCTGCCGCGGGTAGAGCAACCTACCGGCACGGTCAAAGTGACGCTCGACTCGAAAGGCGTCCCGCAGTACGACATCTGTCTCGGGGTGGCGTGGGACAATATCCCGCTCACCGACGAGATGCTCCGGGTCGCACGCAACGCCGAGGCTATCTGCTTCGGCTCGCTGGCACAGCGCAGCGAAACGAGCCGCAAGACTATCCACGCTTTCCTTGACGCTGCTCCCAAGCAGGCGCTTCGCGTCTTCGACATCAACCTCCGACAGCAGTGGTACACGGCCGAAGTCATCGCCGAGTCGCTCGGACGTGCTAATGTGCTCAAAATCAACGACGAGGAACTCGACGTGGTCGCTACTATGTTGCTTGGCGTGCCTACTTTGCCCGGACAGCTCATTGCCGAGGACCCCGACAAAACACGCGCCGTGTGCCGGGACCTTATCGCCAAATATGACCTGCAGATGCTTATCCTCACCTGCGGAGCCATCGGCTCATATGTCTTCACCGCAGACGAGGAGAGTTATGTCCCCACACCTAAAGTGCAAGTGGCCGACACCGTCGGAGCCGGAGATAGTTTCACAGCCACTTTCGTGGCACAATTACTCTTGGGAAAAACCATGCGTGAGGCACACAAAAAAGCAGTCGAGGTCTCCGCTTTTGTCTGCACGCAACACGGCGCCATGCCCGTTCTACCCCACTCGCTCCGCGGATAAACTCTCCCTCACGGGGCATAAAGTTCACTGATAGACAGTTCCTGCAGAGGGTCAGTTTCTGGCCTTGTGCAGGAACATGAACGCTTCGGCGGCGGGGCATTCCGACTCCTTGCCGCGGAACAGTTCCATCGGGATGTGCCAGTCGTTCAGAATCTCTTCGGGAGCCTGACTGGCGTGGCACATCACGGCGCGGTGTTTCTGCTCGGCCACGGAGGTGATGTTCACGTATTCCTCGGGGATGAAGTTCTTGGATTGCATGCCTGTTTCGGCCTCGTAGTAGTACAGGTCGAAATGTTTGCCGCTCAGTCGCCATGCGTCGAACACGAGCATGGAGCACACGCGGTGGTCGCGGTGCGAGTCAATCGGCCAATGCGTGAAAACCACGTCCGGCTGCTCCTCTTCAATCAGTTGCAGCATCTCTTTGTAACGCTCCTGATTGATCTCGGTTTGCCCGTCTATCTGCGTCATCAGGCGGTACTCCACGCCCATCACCTTGCAGGCCTCTACCAGTTCCGCCCGACGGATGGTGGCAGCCTCGTCCAGCGTGGCGCCCTGAATACCCCGCTCGCCGGACGTCAGATAGACGCTCACGACCTGACAGCCCCCGTTCTGAAGCAGAATCATCGTCCCGCCGGCGCAAGACTCGTTGTCATCCGGGTGAGCACCAATGAATAGCGCTTTTTTGTAAAGAAGAAAAGTCCTTTTCATATTCGTTTTGTTTGATTATTGCCAAATCATGGAAAATCCCACTTGACTGAAGTTGTCGATGGAACGGTAGTGTCCGTATGGGCAATTGCCGTGGTAGAGGCGCACACCCAAGTTGAATCGGCTGAAATAGCCGTCATAGCCGGGTATATTGTACCGCGCCCCGAGGAAGATGTTGTACGTGAACCGCCGGTAGTCGTCGGGACTATGGTCGGTCTGCCCTTGTTTGAGCGAGAGGTCGTAGCCATAGACCACGCGGTTGCGTATCTCTGCCGATGCCACCGCCTGAAAACCGTGCCGCGAGGTGGGCGACTGGTATTGGTATTGGAAATATGCCTCCCATGGCGACATCCTTGGATGTGCCAGCGAAGCCGGTCCGTCACCCGCCGATTCCAGGATATTGTACCACCCTTTGTCGGGGGACCACAGCAGCATCAGACC
>ONXE01000029.1 GCA_900321775.1 uncultured Bacteroidales bacterium | reverse complement strand
AGCCGAGCCCACATAGCCGACGTTGATGATAGGAGTCGTGAGGGGCACGTTCCTCAGGCTGCGCATGATGTTCAACGCACCCACGCCTGTCACCAGCACTTCCTGTCCGGGAAACCATTTCTCCACGAGTCCCCGCTCGCCTTCTTCAGCTATTACTATCATAGGAGTTAATTTTAAATTTTAAATTATTAATATCTACTTACCGACAACCAATTTACAATTAACAATTAATAATTAATAATTATTACTGATGTTGTTCACGAAGCAGATCATTCACTGTCTTCACCGGATTGAAGGTCTCAATTGGCACTTCCACGAAGATGGTGTTCCAGTTAGCCATTGCGCCGTTCCACAGACCCGGCAACTCCAGCGCCTGCAGTTCCTTGCCGTCCTTCGACTTCTGAGAGATGAAGCCGGTCTTCGGGTCCACAAACTTCGGCAAATCAAACTTGTTGCCTTGATAGTCGCGGATGCCGCACACCAGATCCACGGGATTGAAATGCGTAGCCTGGGCCATCAGTTTCTTATCCTCAATCTGGCTGGACTCCAAAATCTGGTTCTGAATGCGCCCGTCCTCCTCTTTCACCAGGAACGGACCGCCACCCGGCTCGCCTTCATTCTTTACCATTCCGCACACGCGAATAGGCCTGTTCAGCGCAGCACGCATACTTTCGGAGGTGTACGAGCCCAATTCAAGAGACAACTCCTTGTTCAGGAAATTCTTGATATCCTTCAGGTTGGCCATTCCCAAATCCAACTCGCGCAAGTAACGGAATGCCTTGGCCTGCTTGCTCACCAGAATACCTGCCAACAACCGTTTATAGCGAACTGTCGGGTCTTTCAGACGGTCAGGCACAACGTTGTCAATGTTCTTAACAAACACGATATCTGCATCCTGCTCGCCCAAATTCTCGATGAGCGCTCCGTGACCACCCGGACGGAACAGCAACTTGCCGTCTGACGTGCGGAAAGGATTGCCCTGCTTGTCTGCTGCCAGCGTGTCGGTGCTGGGCTTTTGCTCCGAGAACGAGATGGTATATTTCACACCGTACTTGTCTTCGTACGTGCGCACGTGCTCTTTAATATGTTTCTCGAACAGCGCCACGTGCTCGTGCGACACGGTGAAATGCAGATTCACCTCTTTCTTGGCGTTCTGCGCATACAACGCACCTTCCACCATATGCTCCAAAGCCGGAGTGCGAGCACCGTCAGGATAGCTGTGGAACAGCAACAGGCCCTTGGGCAACTTGCCATAGTTCATCTTGTTAAGCAACGTGTCCACTATCTTCTGTCCCTCTGCATCAACACCTGCCAGACGAATCAACTCGGGATAGAATGCGAAATACTCCAGGTTACCCAGAAACTTCTCAATGAAGGGAGTCTCTTTGCCGGTCTCCAGATACTCGAACAAGTCCTTGAACATACGGCTGGCCGCACCGGACGCAGGCACGAACTTCAGTATTGTGTGATCGCCCTGAAGGTACGTCTCCCATTCCTTAAGATAGGCTTCTTCTTCCGCCGGTTTCGGCTTCATGATTCCTTTACCTAACGCACTGGCAGCCACAATATTCAATGCGGGGAAGCCCGTCTTGAAACACTGCATTTGCGCTGTTGCTTTTTCTTTACTAATCCCGCGCTCCGCGAGTTGCTGCAAATCCTTTTCTGTAAACATATTATAACGTGTGTTGATTATAAATCACATTTTGGCGCAAAGTTACAAAAAAAAATCGACATACGCAAGCCTTTTGCCATTTTTTTTCATAAAACGCTCCCAAAAACTGATTTTTTCCTTTCGAACACCGCTCTTACCGCACTTTTATGTTCCCTGCATTCGCCAAAAATCCTACCCGATATTTACCGCTGCGGAGGCAAGTATTCTTTGAATTGTTGAAAAAACTGCACATTTTTTGCCAAAATCCTTGCATATGTCAAAAAAAAGCAGTACCTTTGCACTCGCAATAGTATGCACACAGAAAAAATAACACACACATGAAGATATTATTTGTAATCAGTAACCTTTATGTCAAGGGCAACGGCATGTCCGTCTCGGCCCGACGTACCATCAAAGAACTGAGACTGGCCGGACAGGAGGTGCGCGTCTTGTCGGGCGCCAACCCCGAACCCAACGGTCCGGAACCGGAATACAAGTTGGAACTGTTCAAGTTCCCCATCTTCCAGCCTATCATCGACCACAACGGGTTCTGCTTCGCCCGCAGTTATACCAAAAAAGACTTGCAGGTGATGGAGGAGGCTATTCGCTGGGCCGACGTGGTGCACGTAGAAGAGTTCTTCCCGCTTCATCACAGGGTCGTCCTGATAGCCAAACGGCTGGGCAAACCCATCACCGCCACCTATCACATCCATCCGGAGAATATCCTTTATCAGATAGGCATTCAAAACCGTCACATCAGCAAACTGATGCTGAAATACTGGAAGCAACGCGTCTATAAATACTGCGACTGGATTCAGTGCCCGACGGAGAACGTATATGACCGCCTGATGCGTTATCATATCAACGCCAACTTCAAGGTCATCTCCAACGGTGTCATCCCCGAAGCGTGTACGCGCCCGCTGACGCCTCCGGAAAACTACCTGGACGAAAACCGTCCGCTGAATGTGTTGTACATCGGCCGCTTCTCCGTAGAGAAAGACCAACCCACCCTGCTGGAAGCAATGCGTTACAGCCGTTTCAACAAACGCATCCAACTGCATTTTGCGGGTCAGGGACCGCGTGCCAAAGCCCTCAAACGAATGGCTGACAGGCTGATGAAAGAAGGCGTACTCAAGTACGAACCGGTGTTCCAATTCCACACGCACGAAGAATTGCGCGACCTGGCTGCACATGCCGATTTGGCTATTCACTGCGCTACCATCGAGGTGGAGGGTCTGAGTATCATGGAAGCGATGCAACAGGCCGTCGTACCCGTGATAGCAGTTGGCCGCCACACCGGCACTCCGCAGTTTGCGCTGGATCGCCGAAGCAAGTTCCCCAAGCAGAACCCCGAGGCGTTGGCTAAACGTATCGATTATTGGCTCAGCCACCCGCAAGAGCGCTGGGAGATGGGATTCAAGTATGTTGAATCCATGAAACAATACGACATCAAAGAGAGCGCGAAGCAGCTTATCGAGATGTTTGAAGAAGCGGTGAGAGGGAAGGGTTAAGGGTTAAGGGTTAAGGGTTAAGGGTTAAAGATTAGAACCCTTCTAGGCGGAGGACGCTCCGGGTTACAGGTTACAGGTTAAGGAGGAAGATGCAGCAACTCAGTTTGTTTGACGACATAGAGCAACCATCGGAGCGCGAGGAAATACTGGCGCTCAGGAAGGAACTGGAGGAGCAGAACTACAACTACTATGTTCTGTCCGCTCCCGTCATGTCGGACCGCGAGTTCGACGAGAAAATGCATCGTCTGGAGGAGCTGGAGAGTCGCCATCCGGAGCTGTTTGATCCCAAGTCGCCCACGCAACACGTGGGAAGCGATATCCCTTCCGGAAACGGACAAACAGCTATATCTGACGGATTCGAGCAAGTACAGCACAGGTATCCGATGTTGTCCCTTGCGAACACCTACTCCGAGGAGGAAATTCGCGACTGGCTGCGCCGCGTGTATAAAGGGCTGGAGGGGCAGACTAACGTGGAGATTGTGTGCGAGCTGAAGTTCGACGGACTGAGCATCTCGTTGTGGTACGAGCGTGGCCGCCTGGTGCGCGCCGTGACGCGTGGCGACGGAGTACGCGGAGATGACGTAGTGCAGAATATCCGCACCATTCCCACTATCCCGCAGGTTCTGCCTGCACCCACCCCAGACACACTACCTCCGACGTTTGAGATACGCGGCGAAGTGCTCCTGCCCTGGACCAATTTTGACCGCATCAACCGTCAGCGCGAGGCGGACGAAGAACCACTATTCGCCAACCCCAGAAACGCCGCTTCCGGCACACTGAAACTGCTTAATCCCGAAACTGTCCGTGAGCGTGGATTGGACGCTTATCTGTATTATGTTCTGGGCGAGAACCTGCCCGGTACGACACACTATGAGCGGCTCGAAAGGGCTCGCAACATGGGTTTTCACATCAGCGACGCCATTCGCGTCTGCCACTCGGTGGAAGAGGTGATGGATTATATCCACTACTGGGACGAACAGCGCAAGACGCTGCCTGTGGCGACCGACGGCGTAGTACTGAAAGTCAACTCGCTGGCTCAACAAGAGATGCTGGGCTATACCGCCAAGACTCCGCGTTGGGCTATTGCGTTTAAGTTCGCCGCCGAAAAACAACTGACGCGCCTCAACTCCGTGAGTTACCAAGTGGGCAGAACCGGCGCAGTGACACCCGTTGCCAACATGGAACCGATTCTGCTGAGCGGTACAATAGTCAAACGCGCCACGCTTAACAACGAAGACTTCATCCGCTCGCTGGACCTGCATGAAGGCGACTTCGTCTGGGTAGAAAAAGGCGGAGAAATCATCCCGAAGATAACGGCCGTAGAACCTGCCAAACGCAGTGCCGACGCGCGGCCAATCGCTTTTATACGCACATGCCCCGAATGTGGTGCCCCCTTGGTTCGGACCGAAGGTGAAGCCGCATGGCGTTGCCCCAACGAAAGCGGCTGTCCGCCACAGCAGAAAGGCAAAATCGAGCATTTTGTTTCGCGCAAGGCCATGAACATCGACGGCTTGGGAGCAGAGACCATCGACCTGTTCTACGAAAAAGGATGGCTGCGCAACATCGCTGACATCTACGACCTCCGACGCGAGGAAATAGCGGCCTTGCCGGGCTTCGGCGACAAGTCGGCCGAGCGCCTGATGAGCGGACTGGAGGAGAGCAAACAGGTGCCTTGGAGCCGCGTACTCTTTGCGATGGGCATCCGCTTTGTGGGTGAGACCACTGCCAAGAAACTGGCCAAAGCCTACCCTTCCATCGACCTGCTTCGCGCCGCCTCGCAGGAAGAACTGACGCAGGTAGAGGACGTGGGTGAAGAAATCGCCAAAGCGATTGTGGCGCACCTGTCAAACGCCGAAAACCTCAGCGTCATCGAGCGTCTGCGCGCAGCCGGACTGCAGATGGAAACCAACGAAACACAGGAACGTCTGTCGGACAGTCTGGATGGGAAGAGCATTGTTGTCTCGGGCGTGTTCCGACTACACAGCCGCGACGAATACAAGACGATGATAGAAGCCCACGGCGGCAAAAACGTTAGTTCCGTGAGCGCCAAGACTTCATTTATTCTGGCGGGTGAAAACATGGGCCCGGCCAAGTTGGAGAAAGCCAGCAAATTGGGAGTACAGATTCTAAGTGAGGACGAATTCCTCGCGATGATAGAACCCTGATTATGGACAAAACGAACGAGAAAGAAGATATAATCTACGTTGACGTAGCAGACCGCGTGCAGGCTGAAAACCAGTCCGCCACTTCGGCCAGCACCGTAACTGCTCAGCTGAAAGGCACGATGCCTACGGTCAAAAAAGACATCAAAGACA
This sequence comes from uncultured Bacteroidales bacterium, assembly GCA_900321775.1. Taxonomy (GTDB): domain Bacteria; phylum Bacteroidota; class Bacteroidia; order Bacteroidales; family Paludibacteraceae; genus Colicola. The sequence goes on along the minus strand of ONXE01000029.1, from coordinate 8,276 downwards.
CGACTATCGCCGCCAATGTACCGCAAGAAGACGATTCTACGCAGCAGAAAGGATTTCTGGCACGCACTATGGATAGTCTGCGCGAGCGCGTTTTTCGTCGAGCACAACGCAACAACCTGCCCTCACAGGTCGTGTTTCCCAGTTATGCGAACATTCGGAAAGTGTTTATCCTCTTCGAAAGTGATGTACTGGAACGCAATTCCCAAATCAAGCAACTGGTGCGCGAACTGCAGTCCGACGGCAAGACCGTTACGGCTTGGGGATTTGTGGATAAGAAACAGGTCAACTCGGCCATTCTGCGCGACTACCGCATTCTGGGAAGACAAGACGTCAACCTGATGGGCAAACCCAAAGACTACGAGCTGCAGGACCTCCGCAGCGAACATTTCGACCTGCTCATCTCGCTCAACATGAACAATATCATGCCTTTGCGTTACCTCAGCCTGTTTGCCGACGCCGACTTCCGTGTGGGGATGGTTACCAACGAGCCGTACGAGAACAACTTCATGGTAGCTGTTCCCGACGACCAAAAGAATCTGGTATATCTGTTTGACCAGCTAATGCTTTATCTCCGCAAGATTAACGCAGCCAGCACGTACCAAACGATGCAGGCGCAGCCCGCAAATAAGATATAGCCCAGCAGTGCGCACGCTATAATCAGCAGCCCGCAACCAATCAAGAAAATATATCGAGCCCGGTTCTCGCGCCAAGCGAAGTTGTGGAACTTCAGCGAGAAGAACGGCACTTCACTCACGAGCAGCCAGCAACTGAGTAACATCATTGCGACCATCACAAACGGAATCCACTCGGCATACGAAGGCAAATGCGGCCATGCAGCGATTAGCGACCCCCAAAAGAGCGCGTTAGCAGGTGTAGCCAAGCCTATGAACGAGTCTGTTTGGCGCGTATCTACATTGAATTTGGCCAAACGAAGCGCAGAGAAAGCCGCCATCAGCAGGCACACAAGCGGCCAATAACCCCAATCGTAGTTGCTATTGACCGTATTCAAGCGGATAGACTGCATCAACATCACACTGGGCGCGAGTCCGAACGTAATCAGGTCAGCCAGCGAGTCAAGTTCTTTTCCTATAGGCGAGGACACGCGAAGTAAACGTGCCATTCCACCATCGCAAAAATCGAACAGAGCACCCAGAATTATCAGCAGAAAAGCCCAGGTGAACTGTCCTTCAAAAGCCATTACCACTGCAACCGCTCCCGAGAGCAGGTTGCAGCAAGTAAGGGTATTGGGAATATGATTTTTCATTTACAATTGGACAATTTACAATTTGACAATTCTTTCTAACTCATTTGCGGCCGTAGTCGGCAGGCAGACGGCGATAGGCGAAGAATGTAACAAGGAGCGTAGCTACACTGCAACAAATAACCATCCAGAAGAAGTCTTTGTAGCCCAGCGCTTCCTGAAGATAACCGGCAAACATACCCGGAATCATCATTGACAGAGCCATGAAGGCAGTACAGATAGCGTAGTGGGCCGTCTTGAACTCACCCTCGGAGAAGTACATCATGTAGAGCATATAGGCCGTGAAGCCGAAACCATAACCGAACTGCTCAATGGCAATGGCCGTGGAGATAGCCACGATATTGGTAGGCAACCAGATGCTCAGGTACACGAAACTGAGGCACGGGAGCGTCATACAAGCAGCCATCCACCACATGGATTTCTTCAGACCTACTCTCGAGGCAAAAATACCGCCAAGGATACCGCCAAGCATCAAGAATGCTACACCGATAGTACCGTAAGCAATACCTACCGTCTCCGTCGGGAGCGCCAGTCCTCCTGCCTCATTGGAGGCCACAAGGAACGGGTTGATCATCTTAATGAGGAACGCTTCTGGCAGACGATAAACCAGCATGAATATCATAGCCAGAAGAATGCCCGGTTTCTTGAAATACGTGACGAACGTGCGGCCAAACTCTGCAAAAATAGCCTTCGCAGATTGCGGCTTGCCTTCCAAACTGGATTTGTCGGAAGCCGGTTTGGGCACGAAGAAGATGTGCCACAGTGCAATCAGGCCAAAGAGGACGGAAGTGACAAGCAGCGTCAGTTGCCATGCGAGAGGGATATTGCCGGTCTTGAGTTCCAATGCACCTGCAATCACGAGCAATACGCCCTGGCCGAAGATATTGGACAGACGGTAAAATACCGAACGTGCGCCCACGAAAGCGGCCTGCTGGTGGGTTGTCAGCGCCAGCATATAGAAACCATCCGCAGCGATGTCGTGCGTAGCAGAAGCGAAGGCGGTGATGATAAACAGAATCAGCATGACGGTGAATAACGAGATAGGCGTCTCACCTGCTGCTATCATCTCGGGCGAAGGATGCGGGATAGTGAGGGTCAGCAACACAAAGGTAGCCGTCATGAGCAACTGCATGGCAATAATCCACCAGCGCTTGGTCTTGAGAATATCCACAAACGGGCTCCAGAAGGGCTTAATCGTCCAGGGCAGGTACAGCAAAGACGTGAAGAGCGCCATTTGTCCGTTAGGGACGCCCATCTTGGCGAACATCATAACGGAGATGTTGTTTACTAAGAAATAGGGAATGCCTTCGGCGAAGTAGAGCGTTGGCACCCAAAACCAGGGAGAGAGAGTTTTCTTATCTGTCATATTCGTTATAATTTAGTCTAAGGGTCTATGCATTATCTTACGGTAATGTTACGGTAATGTTACGGTTCTTGCCGCATGCCGGTTACGGAGTACACTACCCCATCCTTCTCGATGAAGAGTTGACCGCCGCGGATGAACTTTCGCGCGGTGGTTTCCGCTTCGGGCATGTTCTGCAAAGCAGTCTTCTGCGTGTAGTGGTAGTACAGCAGAACATCGTGAAGTTCTATCGTGTATTCCGTATTGAGTTTCACATTCTGCAGAGTAAACGTCACTGCCTGCAGGTTGATAGGATATCCATACAATTCCTCGGGATTTGCGCCGAAATCAGCGGGCTTGAAGTGCACAATAGCCTTGCCGTCGGCAGTAATGACAGGCGTTTTGGCTATAGAGACTGCCGTTGTTGCGTCGGCAGGCTGCGCTTTCAATGTAATCGACTTGAGGTCAGCGGTACTCTTCACCACATATGCAAGCGAGTCGGGCAGACCGTACAAATCCAGGCTTCCCAACATCTTCACTTGCGGTCCGCGGGCCGAGTTGACCGTGAATGCAAATGTGGCCACTTCGGGGTTCGAGTATATCCAGTTAATCGGGCCGTAACTGTTCTGCAATGTCCATTCCGTCTGCGACTCAGGCATAGCAAGGAACGAGACTACTTCCGCTTCAGGAATCTGTACGGTTACGTTCATGGCAATCCGACTCTCGCCAAGGGTGCCCGTGACAACGGTCTTTCCGTTCTTGAGTCCCTTCAGTAAGCCCAGCTCCGACACAGAAGCAACCTCCGGGTCAGCCACGTTCCAACTGAGCATCTCCGGCTTCACAGGATATGATCGTCCTCCGGCCTTGGAAACCACCGCAAGGGGATATTCGCGGTTGTCGGTCAACAGGCTGTCCACATAAGGGAAAACCTCTCCCGGCATAACTGTCACGGACTTGCTGCAGGTGATGTTTCCGCAATGCGCGGTCAGCGTGCCTGTGCCTCCGGCTGCAGAGGCGATGAACATCTTGCCGTCGGAAGAGATGGTTCCGAGTGAGGCGGGGTCGCAAGTCAGCGTGAATTCTCCGAAATCTTCCGAGATGAGCCAACCGTATTGATTGTATGCGCGCATATGCGGAGAATAGGAGGAAAACGAGGCTACGACGGTAGGCAGGTTGTCCACAAACTCGAGTCGGGTTGCATTGTTGTCATCCGGAGCCGTAGAAACGACAAACCACGAGTTGGCTACAGCACGCGGACTGGCCTCGGTGGTCGGATTCTGGACTTTCCCGAACAGGTTCATCTGCGCCGAGCCGCCACCGTCCATACCTGCAGCCCAGGTGGCGCCGTCGTGACGTAGCATGGCACACATCTCAGCGGTATAATTACCCGGTTTCTCGCTCACCAACAGCCACATACGGTTGCCTTCATTGTTCGTGGCAAGCATCGTGCGCGGGTAGTTTTTGTTGTTGTAGTCTTCGTTGTAGTTGCGATAGGTGATATCGCCGTTGGCCATAACCAGGCAGTTGCCTGTAACCATCTGCATCACGTGCGGGGTGATTGAGTCGCCGCTGTAGTTGTAGCCGGGCGTATAATATTGCACGTTGATGCCGGGAATCTGGTTGGCGCTATACATGCCTAAAAGCACCTGAAACGTATCGCCGACCTGAAAATTCTGTTGCATCCAGGCGCCGCGTGTTCCGCGCCCCTGCAATGCTCCCATTTGCCCCGATAAGGCGGAGCGTCCTGTGTGATTGATGGACGTAACAACGCAAGTCATTGTGTCGTTGATAGTCCAGTCTTGCCCTTGTATAGGCAGAAAAACCACCTCTATCGCTGTGTCAGGCAGGGCACGCGTTGTACCGATGAAGCGGTTGAAGAGGCAGATCTCATTTTTGTTGATAGGTGTCACGCGTGGACGGTTGCAGTCGAAGATTTTCCGCGAAGCCGCGCCCTTAATCAGGCGTCCGTTGAACTCCATATTGCGAATCCAGGCTTTGCCCATGTCGTCTATCATGACATAGCCGCGATCACCGTGAGGTGCGTTCCAGTCCATAGGTTCACCTATGAGCACACCGTCTTTGGCTGTGCCCGCAAAAGGCTGGTTGAGCAGGCCTTCCCAGTCGCCGGTATTCTGCGACGAGACGCACCAGAAATTGCAGTTAACCGAACCGATAGGCCTATGACCGGCCGAATCGATGCGGTGATGGGTAGTAACCATAGGCTCCACAGAACCCATGTGCTCCTGACCCTGTCCCTCCTCGATTTTTACGTAGGGATTTGTCAAATCCACTGTCAGCAAATACATCTTATGCTTGGTGCTTCCAATGGTTACATCAAAACGAGTGTACAACGTGCCCGGACCTACTTCATAACAAGCCACCGTATCCACCGGGCAAACAGTTCCATTGATATCAATCGAGCCGCTTTGTGCATAAGCAGCCAAACAACACAAACTCAGGCCTATAAGCCACAATCCCTTTTTCATAACGGGCAAAGCAATTAAACAGACGAAGGAAAAATGGCGTCCCCGCCCAAAAGCGGGGACGCTTGATTAGTCATTAAATGATAGATTACTCGATAGAGTCAGCGGCGCACAAGGTGTAACGACCTTCGCTGTAGTCAAGCGAGATAGTGGTCGTAGCATCCAAAGTGATGTTCGGGTTGTCATACCAAGAGTCAGCGGTATCGTTGTAGAGCTGAATCTGGTTCGACCAATCGGTGTCATCCAATGCACGGAACTTGAAGGCGTGACCCTCGCAGTCGTTGAACGTGTAGCTGTAGCTACCGTCAACGCCAAGGTTCATCTCCTGAGAAGCACCCCAACCGTTGAAGTCGCCAATGAGGCCCGGCTCGAAACCACCGCAGTCCGGAGCTTTCAGGATAACGGTGTAGTCGTGATAAACGGCCTCAACACACGGAGACTTGTGGTTCTTGAAGTAGTGAGAGATGTAGATGTAAGCACCTGCAGTAGGATAGCCTACGTTAGCCTCGCCGTCATAGCCATTTTCGATAGTAGCTTCGTCACCAGCCACGTACTCCCACGAAGCGGGATCACCGGTTTGGAAGTCCCAGCTGAAGGCACCGTCCTGCAGTTGAACGGGCTTAGCCTGTACACCTTCTACATAAGGAATCTCAGCTACATACCAGCCTTCGAAGCCTTCGAGCTCTTCCATGTGGATCATGCCCTCAACCTCGGTGGACCACTCGTTGTAGCTACCTGCAATAACGATGTCGTCGCAAATCTCAGACTCGAAGTAAACACACAGAACCACGTTGTTCTCAACGTCATAGTCGTTCATCAGGTCGCCTACGGTCGGAGTCTCGCTCGGAGGAGTAACGCCACCGGCCTTTACAGTTACCTGTACATTGGCAGAAGCCTTGCCTACAGTAGCGGTAATGACGGTCGTGCCTTCGGATACACCGAATACATCGCCTTCTTCGTCAACGCTGGCAATCAGGATGTCCTGAGAAGACCATACAATCGGACCCGAAGCTTTAGCCACTTCGATCTTCTGGTGACCCATAACCGAAATCTCCATCTCGCTCACTTTGAGTTGGATTACGTCTGTGTCTTTTTTACATGATGTGAATACGAGCGCTCCAATGCAGAGCGTCAACATCAAAACTTTGTTCAGTTTCATAATTAATGAATTTTGATTAAAAAAATTGTTAATAAAGTTGATTGAAATTATTTTCTTGCCTTAGAAAATATCTGTTTAATAGCCGTCACCGCCTTCTATGAGTTCGTAGTTGGGGTTCGAAGCTTTGTCATCGTTAGGAATGGGGTACCAATTCCATTTCTCAGCGCACGACTTATAGCCGGCAGCCGAAGTCTGGTTGTAACGACCCTCCCAGTTGTAAGCGGCAGCGTCGGCCTGCGGACCTGCAAAACGGTCGAAGCGGATCAGGTCTGAACGACGACGACCTTCGCAGTAGAACTCGCGGCACCACTCGTCACACATCGTAGCCTCGTTGATGGAAGGCAGCGGATCGGCATTAGCACGGGCACGAATCACATCGTTTACTATCGATAGCGCCTCGCCGTTATTACCCTGACGCAGCGCAGCCTCAGCCTTGATCATGTATGCCTCAGCCAAACGCAACAGCGGAATATCGGTGTCGGGGAAGTGAGGATCCGAACCAACCGACTCAGCCGGAGTCTTGGCGGTGGATTTCACGCCCGTGTACTTCAGTACAGCCCAGCAGTCCTTGAACGTTGCCGACTTGCTTCCGTTCAGGTTCCAGGTGTTCTCACCATACTTGATCTCCTCTTCTCCGTCGGGAAGGGTATCTACAGAAGCCACGTACTTGTTGTACGAACACAGGATAGCACGGTCGTCGCCCAAGATTTCAGGCATCTCATACTCATGCGCCTTGATGGAAGAAGCCTGATCCAGATTCACAAACTTAGCCACCAACTCAGGACTCGAGCGGAAGCACGACCATGAGTCATCCGAACCGGAGGGAACCATGTTCGCATCGCGGAACGTGTTCAGCAAGAAGCGGCTACCACCCCAGCACTGGCAATATACGCCGTCCTGATAGATTAGCAGCAAAGCCTCGTCCTGAGCACCATTGGCATGGTTGTCGCCCATGAACAGTTTCTGGTATGCGCTATAGTACCAGCCGCCCTCACCCGTATGGTCTGTTGGCGTGGTAAGCAACTGATAGTGGCCTTCCAATGCATGCGAAGCCGCATCATAGGCGTTCTTCACAGCCTCTTTCACCACTTCGTCATTCCAGGATTTGTTCAGATAAACCTTCGCGTTCAGATACGTACGTGCCAGCAACAGCCATGCCGCATAGCGGTCCACACGATAAATCGAATAGCGCTGTTCGGGCAACAACTCGGTCAGTTCCTCGAGTTCATCCACAAGCCATCCATACAGTTCCGGTCTTTCAACAAACTTAGGATAGTCGGTCGACTCCTCAATGCTAAAAGGAACCACCTTGAACATATCCAGAATGTACCAATAGTTGAGCGCACGCAGGAAACGTACCTCTGCAGCCTGAGCCTGACCTTCAGGAGTAGAAACATCGGCATGAGCCAGGAAGTGGTTGCACAGTTTGATATCGATGTTGAAACGATAGTACAAACCCTTCACCAGAGCATTGTCACCGTTCCAGTTCATGATACGGATATCGGCCAAACCTACGTCGTTCCAAATCCACCAGCCTTCGTCAGTGGGGAACTCATTCAACTCCCAGTGCATACGGTAGAACGAAGACGTACCCTCGTCCAAGTCATCGATATCGCAGTCACCGTCAGGACCGGTCTGTCCGGTCAAAGCCAGCGTAGCGTAGCACTTCGAAAACACGGCATTTTGATTGAACGTCGTGGTGGAGTTCTCATCGATAGGTTCTGTATTCAAATCTTGCACGCAAGCAGTAAAACCTACTACTACGGCCGCGCAGAAGAAATATTTAAAGAACTTATTCATAATATCTATTGTCTAAATGTTACTAATTATTTCAATCCTTACTCTTTAGAACTGGAGACTCATACCCATAACGGTGGTCATACAGCGCGGATAGAGGTTGTTGTCAATACCGCCCCAAACCTCAGGATCCAAGCCCGAGTAGCCGGAGATTACGAACGGGTTCTGTACCGTTACATATGCACGGCCCGAAATCTTCGACTTGGCAAACGAGTAACCCAACGTGATGTTGTC
>ONXE01000197.1 GCA_900321775.1 uncultured Bacteroidales bacterium | reverse complement strand
CTTCTTGGCTACATCGTAGGTCACCATCGGGTCATACGGACCACCGCCGCACAGCACCCACGTCAATGGCAGGTCCTTCATATACTCCGGATGCGATTCTATAAACTTCTGCGTAGCCACAGCTGCGTGTCCGCCTTGTGAGTAACCGAAGAGATACACTTCATCGGTCTCAAAGGTGTAGCCGTTGGCCTCAAGGAAAGGTCGTGCCAGTCTTCCAAAATCGGCAACGGCACGTCCCGTGGACTGTTTGTCCAAGTATGGATGTACCATCTGATAGGTGATGCCGAAGCCTACATAGTCGGCATCCACAACGGCGTAGCCTTTGGTGGCCAATAGTGACGACAAAGTCGGACCTTGTGAGGGCGACTCGCACAGCGCGGCATACGTGTAGTGGCACGCTATAATCAGGCCCTTGCATTTCTTCGACTTCGGCACATACATGTTTCCCGAAAGGATAATGGGTTTGCCTTTGTATTCTGACTGATATGTACCTACTATCTGATGCACATTGACATTCGTAACCATGTTCATCAGCGGTGAGAACATCTGCATGAAGGTCGATTTGCCTTCCACCTGGTTGTAACCGTCCGGGTCGCTGGGATCGACATCCGAGGGCTCGTTGCCCAACTGGTCAGCCCAAACGGAATACTGCTTGTCCAAATCGACATCGCCGTCGCTTATCACATGATAACCGGCCGCGTCTTTCACAAACGAGGTATAGTCTTTCTTGTCCACCTGGCACGAGGAAAAATACACAGCGACCAGGCACAGAGCACAAACGAGAATGATATGTGTGTAGTGTTTCATAATTCGAATAGTTGAAGATTAAAACCTGTATCCGACAGATACGTTAAACCATTTGGTCCACATCAGGTAAATCGCAGTCAGCGACTGGAGATTGCTCAGTCCGCCAAACTCTGCCGTGCCGAACCAGTGGTCGCGGCCAACAGACAGACCGAGCGCCGTAACACCCAGCGCGTAACCTATCTCAGTGCGACCCAGGTAATCACCATGGATACCTGCACCTACCTGCAAACCCGAGTAGAGGTTTACCCATTCGTGGTGAAAATACGTGAAACGGAATGAGGGCATGATACATACATCGTAGAAATAGCGCGGATCGCTCGAGGCAAGGTACTGATTACCTTTGTCGTCCAGTTTGTACGTGTTGTAATCAAACATCGTCGCGCCAAAATCCACCTGTCCGCCTACGCCGAACCACGAGTTGACACGGTACATGTATTCGCCGTAGATGTGGCCTGTGTATCGGTAGTTCTGGCGCACGTTCATAGGTACAACCAGTTTGTTGGGCTCGTCTCGCCAACGCATCGTCTCAAACATAGGGTCACCATAGCCGATTCGCAACTCGTGTCTCTGCGCACTGCGAGTCTCTTTTGTCTCGGCCTGGCAAACCAAAGGAATCATGCTGCCTACCAACAGCAGAATAAATAATTTCTTCATCATAATGTTGTTTGTTGATATATTGTTCAATTTATTTTCTTTACGGTTCTCCAACTCTTCCAAACCTGTCACACCGCTTCTTGTTCTCCGGAGAGTATAGCAGCAGGCTGTCCGGCTTGGTCTTGTAGCGCCACTGTTTGGGAACGGTAGCCCCGCTGATATCCATCGTATGCAACTCCTTCAGGTTCTTACCCTCTTTGCGCCAGCGGAACCAACCATTGCCGTGGTAGCCGAGGTCCTCTTCGAACACATCGTCAGCCTCGTCCCATTCCTTCCCCCAATAGTAGCCGTCGCCGTCGTAATCGTCGTAATAGACCTTGAACCACTGCGGATTCTGAGCATTCTGCCACATTCCCACTATCTCGGGGTCGGCATGAGGCGCATCATCTTCATAGTAATATACATCGTTGGTAGAAGGGCCTGAACCGCTCCAGCCGCTGCGCGAGAGCACTACCAGCAGCACCGTAGCAGCTATCGCCACGGCCAGCGCTGCAATGAGGCAGATGAGGATAAGACGTTTGTTATGCATATTATCTGAGCAGGATGATTTTAGCTTTTTGATTATCCATGCCCGGCATAGTCAAGCCCACAGGAGCATTGATATACGTCGGGTCGCACACTACAAACCGTTGGCCGCCGCAGTTGAACCAGTCGCCCTCTTCCTCCCTCGAGAAAGCCACTGCCGCCGCCAGGTGCCCCGGATAGTAGATGAGTGCCACATCGAGGCCGGTCAAGTCACGTACCAGCCGCGAGAACAGGATGGCGCGGTCCTCGCAGTCAGACTGCGGGTAGAACAACGTTTCCTGAACGAAGAACGCGCGGTCACCGCCCCACACCTCGTCGTCGTAACCGTACTTGAAGGCCGTCTGTACCCAGTTCAGCAGGATCCCCACAGCCTCGCGCTCGCTCATGCCTCGGATAGTCTGGCGAAGGGGCGGGTAGAGTTCATCCTGAATAGCCTGGTCCAGAGGCGTGTTGGCATAGGCTGCCCAGCGAGTGGTGAAATCGCCGTCGATGTTGGCCTGTGGGTACCAGCGGAAGAAATCAATGAGTTGCCGGTTGACGCTAACCGAAGCGGTAACGCCTTTCTTGGACGTCAGCTTGCGCTTCGGCGAAGCCGTTTCTCCCAACTTGGGTAGCGCGACCATCTGCAGCGAGAGCGACTGTTCCTTGTCGAAACGAGAGGGGCAGAGTTGCAGTTTCTCGCCGTGGTAGTCGCCCATCACGTAGTATTTGGTGCCCTCCACGTTCAGGTAACGCATGTTGTAGATCTGGTATTTGCTGGCCACAAGCATGAACAGACGTTCTCCCGCTTTGGCTAAACGAACCCGATAGCCGGACTGCGTCATCAGGAACGTCTGCATCAGCACAGCCTCGTTGCCTGCACCGTAGTGCCCCTCGCATGCCATGCGAAGCGCGTCCATATACGCCCAGTCGCATAATTGAAAAGCACTGCGCGCGTCAAGCGCCGTTTTGACGCTGATGTCGTA
>ONXE01000003.1 GCA_900321775.1 uncultured Bacteroidales bacterium | reverse complement strand
GTATAATACCAACAAACGCAACTCTGCGCCCAAAATTTCACGTCTCCACCAGCATTTCTCGCCTATCTAACCATGCTCATCGGGACCTGCAGCAACCCTCTGCGGATCCCGATGAGCATTTCTGGGGTCCACGCGAGAACTTGTTCTCGTGGGGAGAGCGGTCGTTCCTGCACAGCGCAGCAGATTGTGCCATTTTTGGCTAAGCTTGCGTAGCAGACAGCCCATGTGCGGTACCCTTACGGGTAAAGAATGGTCAAAGGTAGGTTGTTAGGTAGGAGAGATTCTCAAAAATGTTTTTGAAAACGATCCATTCCGGGGAAATATCCATATATTTATGAGACCGCCTTGCATACACCATGCATACACCTTGCTTACTTTTTATCACGTTTCGCTCTGCCTAACGGCTTTATTTGACTTATTACTTTTGCCTGCACAGCCCCCCCTCTCTTTCTTGCTGCTCTATTTCCTCAAACCTTGGGAACGTGCGGCCGTCGCGGGTGACGGATTCGAAGAACATCTTCTCCGGCCTAACCCAAAACGCCCGTTCCCCGTACAGGGCCTGATAGACAACCTTGCGCTCCTGCGTCTCGGAATCGTACGCGGTACAAACATATCGGTACAGCCCGCCCTTGAAATGCCGGAAATAGCGAGTCCTTTCTGTCTGCTCCGCAGGTTGGGGATGGGATGACTGGGCATCCTTGTGGTTCACAATGCGACGTAACTCGTGGTAGCGGTCATATAGACAGATGCCAAGGCCGATGATGCCGATGGCAACGCCCATTTTGCAGGCCCAACAGCCGCAGTACAGCACTTTCATCATACAAAAATATGAGAAAAAGCAGACGAGCACCAGCAGCGTTTTAAGAATAAGCGGCACGTATCTCATGTTCTTTTACTTTTGCAAAATTTGTGTGGCGTGATCTTTGGTGTTGACCTGTTTGCCCGAGAAGATTTGTTCGATTATTCCCTGCTCGTTGATGACGAAAGTGGTGCGGATGGTGCCCATGGTTTTCTTCCCGTACATGGTCTTTTCTCCCCAGGCACCCATGGCCTCGAGCAGCTCGTGATTGATGTCGGCAATCAGCGGGAAGGGCAGGGCATGTTTTTCTTTGAATTTTACGTGCGATGCAGCGGAGTCTTTGCTCACTCCTACCACTTCGTAACCCGCACCCTGCAAGTCAGCATAACGGTCACGCAGGCTGCATGCCTCTGCGGTACACCCGCTGGTGTTATCCTTTGGGTAGAAGTACAGCACCAGTTTTCGACCTTTGTAATCGCTGAGACGAATGTCTCGTCCCTGTTCGTCTTTGCCCAGTATCTCGGGCGCTTTGTCTCCGATTGTCATATGATTGTCTTTAATTAATTGGTCCTGTTTTTGCTTTATCTAATTGTATAAACTCAATTCCCGCTGCAAATTTACTGCTTTTCCCCGAAATATGCAAATTTTTTTTGAAAAAATGGCAATTTATTTGTGTATTTCAAAAAAAATCACTACCTTTGCAGCCGCAAATGAAACGCAAACAATATATATGGTCGGTTTTTGTTGCGCTGGTAGCATGGACGCTGCTGGCGTTGACCGCTTGTCAGAACAATCCGCAGGACACCTCGGCTAACATCACGTTCTCTACAGACACCCTCTCCTTCGACACCGTTTTCACTGACCGTGGCAGCGCGACCAGGATAGTCATGCTCCGCAACGAAACCAAGTTGCCGCTCCTGATCGACAGGGTGGCACAAGCCGACGGAACATCTTTTCGCATCAATCTGGACGGTGAAGATTCGTTGGCGCTGATGCGTAACATCTCCCTCCCCGCAGGCGATTCGTTGTACCTGTTCGTGCGCGCCACCATCGACCCGCAAAAAAGCAACTCTCCTGTACTCGTCACCGACCAACTGACGTTCTTCCTTTCTAACGGCAACCAACGCGTGCTTCAGTTGGAAGCCTACGGACAAGATGTGACACTCATTGACTCATTGGTAGTGTATGCCGACTACACTTTCTCTGCAGAAAAACCATACATGATTCGCCATTATATAGCCTCCGCCCCGGAAGCCACGGTAACTATCGAGAAAGGCACCCGGTTCTACATGCACAAAGATGCCAGCGCAGTGTTCTACGGCCCCGTCAAAGCCAAGGGTACGACAGACGAACCAATCGAGTTCAGCGGCGACAGGCTGGATGACTACGTCGCGGGTATTCCTTATCTCTATGTGCCCGGGCAATGGGCCGGTATCTACCTGTACGATGAGGACTATATGGCCCCTGATTGGCACTTGGAGAACGTGCGCATTCTGTCCGCCATCAACGGCCTGTTCTGCTACGGCAAGTCATATTCCAAACGTCCCACGCTGACGCTCCACAACGCACGCATCCACAATCATGACCAGTACGGATTGATTCTCATCAACACCGACGCAACCGTCACCAACTCTGAGATAAGCAACTGCGCCTCCTACTGCATCTATCTGGATGGTGGCAACAGTACATTCATCCACAACACCATCGCCAGTTATTACCGTAACACGGTTTACAACTCCAGCGTAGGCCTGTATGACACGCCGCGCGAGGATGTGGCTGCGGTCTATATCGACAATCTCACCAAGCACCACCAGACCCGCGCCTCCTTCTACAACAATATTATTACAGGCGTGCGCGCGAATCAACTGGTCATCGCCGATCCGTTCCCCGACCTCTATCAGGGCGAGTTCCGAGGCAACTACCTCAAGACCGACACCCTGCACCTTCCTGGTGCCGGCAATAACGTCTATTATCAGGACAGCGACTCGGTGTTCATCAACGACTATTACGCAGATTATCAGTATTTTGACTTCCGTTTGGACAGCCTCTCTCCCGCTCGCGCAATCGCCGACTCGACAGTGGCCAAGCTGTTCCCGTTTGACCTGTTGGGCAACCCGCGAACCACTTGGGATGCAGGATGTTACGTCTATACGGAACAACAGGAGGAAGAGTAGGTATGTACAAACTGATTGCACAGAAATTAGGGTTCACCGAACAGCAGATTTCAGCCGTCATCTCCTTGCTCAAGGAGGGCGCAACCATCCCGTTCATCGCGCGTTACCGCAAGGAACGAACCGGTGCCTTGGATGAGGTTCAACTGGCTGATATACAGACCGAATGGCAGCGCATCGAGGAACTGAAGGAACGCAAGCAGACTATCCTCAAGACCATTGAGGAACAGGGTGCATTGACGCCAGAACTCAAGCAGCGCATTGAAGATTGTTGGGACGCTACCATGCTCGAGGATATCTATCTGCCCTACAAGCCGCACCGTAAGACACGCGCCGATATAGCCAGGGAGAAAGGCTACGAACCTCTGGCCAAGCAACTTATGTCGCAGCCCGTCGGATTCCGCCTGCCCAAAGATGAGGAGGCCCTGCAGGGAGCCCGCGACATCATTGCCGAATGGGTGAACCTCAGCGAGAAAGCACGCGCAGCGGTCCGTCGCGAGTTCGACTACTCCGCGGTCATCTCCAGCAAAGTGGTTAAGACCAAGTTGGCCGAACCCGATGCGCAGACCTATTTCGACTATTTTGATTGCCACGAGCGCCTCTCCCGTATCGCCTCACACCGACTGCTGGCCATGCGACGGGGCGAAAACGAGGGCTTCCTGCGCGTGGATATCTCGCCCGACCAGGACAAAGCCCTTGACAAACTGTACCGCATCTTCGTCAAAGATAACGGCGCCGCTTCCGACCAGGTGGCACTCGCCGTTGAGGATAGTTACAAACGACTGCTCAAGCCTGCCATCGAAACCGAATATGCGGCAGCATCCAAGCAAAAAGCCGACACCGAAGCCATTCACGTCTTCGCCGACAACGCTCGCCAGTTGCTCTTGGCAGCCCCGCTTGGCCAAAAGCGCATCCTCGCCATCGACCCCGGGTACCGAACCGGATGCAAGGTGGTGGCCCTCTCCGCACAGGGAGACCTCCTCACTCATGACGTCATTTATCCCACGCCTCCGCGTTCCGACAAAGCCGGAGCCATGCGTATCGTCGTCAGCCTCATCAAACAGTTTGAGATTCAAGCCATTGCTATAGGCAACGGCACCGCTTCGCGTGAAACGGAGGCTTTTGTGCGCGATATGCTGCAAAACATCGGTTTGGAGAACCAGATTGACGTGTTTGTCGTCAGCGAAAACGGCGCTTCCGTCTATTCCGCCTCTGCCGTTGCGCGCGAAGAGTTCCCCGATGAGGATGTGACTGTTCGCGGAGCCGTCAGTATCGGACGCCGCCTCATGGACCCGTTGGCAGAGCTGGTCAAGATTGACCCCAAGTCCATTGGAGTAGGGCAGTACCAGCACGATGTGGACCAGACGCAACTCAAGCAATCGCTCACACGAACCGTCGAATCGGTAGTCAACCATGTGGGCGTGGATGTCAATACCGCCTCCAAACACTTGCTGACCTATATCTCCGGCCTCGGACCTACACTCGCGCAGAATATTATAGATTATCGCACCCAAAACGGCCCATTCCCCGACCGCAAGACGCTCCTGCGCGTCCCTAAAATGGGTCCCAAGACCTTCGAGCAAGCTGCCGGATTCCTCCGTATTGCCGGCGGAACCAACCCTTTGGACAACTCCGCCGTTCACCCCGAACGCTACGCTTTGGTGGAGCAAATGGCCTCCGACCTGCATTGTTCTGTCTCGGAACTGATGGCTCGGCCAGACCTGCAAGAGCGTATCAATTTCAATCAATACGCAAGCGAAGAAGTGGGTAAAGCAACGCTCGATGATATTCGCAGCGAACTGCGCAAGCCTTCACGGGATCCGCGTGGACAGATGGAGGCCTTCCATTTCTCAGATGCCGTGCACGAAATAGAGGACCTACAGGAAGGAATGCTCCTCCCCGGCATCGTCACCAACCTGACCGCCTTCGGCGCATTCATAGACATTGGCGTACACCAGGACGGATTACTCCATATCTCCGAGCTCGCACGCAAGAAAGGCCACCGACTCACTTCCGCCGGTGAAGCCCTGACCCTCGGTCAGCACCTCGAGGTTCGAGTCAAAGACGTTGACCTCGCCCGCAAGCGCATTTCCCTTAGTCTGTAAATTTTGTAATTTGATTGAATAAATACCTGTGGAAATCAGTTTCTTCGTAGGTATTTTTTACCTCCTCGGATATAAATGAATCCATTCTGAGAGGTGCGGATTAGCCTTCCACTTAGGTCATAAGTCTGTTCGTCAGTTGGCGAAGATATGGTTTGTGGAAGTTCTGTTGCAGGACCCGAGACAGGTATAAAACGGGCTACAACAGTGTCTGAAGGGAACAATTCGTAGAAATCATTTCCTGATACAATACCATCCTCGGTTTGCGATACTGTGGTGGTTGCCCAAATACGGGCTTCTGTTGTATCTGTGGCAAGCAATTGCGTGCCATTTTGACTATACCAACCGGCAAATTGATAGCCTTCGTCCGGTATAGCCCAAGCGTAGCAGGAACTTCTGTTATTGGTGCCCGCTACTACCCATTTGATGGTAACGGAACTGCCGAATTCATCCTCGCTCATCGGTAGCCGCCAATCACCCGTAGCGTAAATCAGACCGCCTTCTGTGGCTTCCAATTGCACATGATACCAGTAAAAACGCACGTTTGGATTTTCCGCATAGGTTGTGATACCCAGTGCGAGCAGCAATAGTATATAAACTGTTTTTTTAAACATCTAAAATACTTTATAGTGGTATTCTTATTTGTAGTTGCCTAATATCATGCGTGCCATGAACTCAATGGCGGCTGGAATATGTCCGCTGGCAATAGTGCTTGTGTGCAGCGTCACATTGCTGACACCATTGTTGGAGAAAGCATTATATGCTGAAATAGTGTTTAAGTATGGTACAACATCGTCACGAGTGTTGTGGTAGAAACGAATTTCTGCCTGAGGAACCCAATCCCGAGTGAGGTTACACTGACCAAGTGCTTTCATAAGCTTTTGGCTAAGGTCAGAGTTGACGTCTTGGGCTTCTTCGCATAGCATAAGGCTCACCTTTTTAGCCCCGCAAGCTGACTTTATTAACAAGTCGATTTCGTCGGTGTTGTAGTTTCCACTACGCATAAGCCCCAAGATGTCCGCTTGATTGAATGCTTCACTGAAGTAGTCCTCAGCACGAATAGTGTCGAATATCTCCGGGAATGCATCTATCATGCCTGAAATGAGTAAAGGAACAGCACAAACCGTTGAAATGTCATCTTGGTACAAGTATTGCGAGTAGGTAGCCAGCGGATTATATGGCCCTGCTGCAGCGCACGTACGGGTATACTTGATCACTTGGCGTAAACTGTCGCTGATGTTCTCACTCGTTTCGATATACTTCTGCACTGCTAAAATAGTGCTGCCACCCTGACTGTATCCGATACCATACGTAGGAATATTACCCTGCGAGACATCAAAACCGCACATCTCGCGCAGTAATTGGTGCGTCGCAAGCAGCATGTCCACACAATTTCGAGCCATGATATTGGGCTCTATATATGGGTGTGGATGTCCAAAGGAAATGCCATATCCCATATAGTCGGGTTCTATCATCACAGGTTTGTTGCTGCTAAAGGTAAAGGTGAGAGCGTCGTAAGGGTCTGCCATAGAAGGCACTTGCGCATTCTTGGCCATCGTGTAGTGTGTGGAGAAAAGAATGTGATCTGCTGTACACATGCCTCCTTTCCCGGATGTTGGCAAAACGATGAAACCACTAAGCTCGACGGGATTGCCTTGTACGTCAACACTTTGGTAACCAATGGTGAATTGAGTACTTCCTGATTTGGTTTCGACAGTAAGAAGCCGATATAGATGGGCGTTTTGTTCCGGCGCACGTACGAGTTGCCAATCGCTGGTCGTATCTTGCGTGCGTGCAAATCCGAGTGTGGAATCGGCCTGAACATTCAGGTAACGTGTGTCAAGCATGTACTTGCAACGAAACTTAAATGCTCCCTGTGTGTCATTACTCTTGATAATCTCCTGCGTCTTGGCTTCACCGGTTAAGTTAACTCTCCACCCCGTAACGCCTCCGTTGGCCATAAAGAGGAAGATACGGTTGCTATGTATCATAGTAGGAGATTCATCACTCAAGAAACGCCACGAGTCAGCCTGGATGGGGTCAGTTACCAATGTACCAGAGCGTGTGATAAATAGTCCGGAACTTACATTCCGAAGTAAGTATTCCACGCCTGGTACTATTGTGGTGTCAACCTGCATGACGCTGTTTTGTGCCTGAGTCGTGGTGCAGAGGCATAGCGCCAAAACAGATACGATGATTTTCAGTTGTCTCATTGACCTACATTTTGGTAGAATCGGTAGTCTCCTCCTTGTTACTGGAACTCTTTTTACCTGAAGAGCGTTTTCGAGTTGGTTTCTTTTTTGGCTCTGTTTCAGTTTGAGTAGAGTTTTCTTTGGAAGTTTCTACTTTCTGTGTTCCCTTTTTTGAGGTTTTAGCTTTTTTCGTCACTAACTGTGTCTCCACCTGTTCTACAGGTTGATTATCAGCTGGTTGCTCGCTCTTAGCGACTTTCTTCTTTTTGGCTGATGAGACCTTCTTCGAAGTGGTTTCTTGTGAGTCGTTGGAGATATTTGCTTCGTTAGCCTCCGCTTTCGTGGCCTTTTTAGGCATCTTTTTTGTCAATGGTTCGGAGACAGTCTCTTTGTCGTTTAAAGCTTCTCTAACGTTCACATCCTTGTCCTTCTCAATTGGCTTTGGGGTTGCGTTCGTATCAACCTCTTTCTTAGCCGATTTTTTTCGTGAAGAACGCTTCTTTTTCCCAACCGTTGCATTCGCAGTTTGCTCTGGGCTTACTGTGTCTGTACTTGTTTGTAATTGGTTCGTTTGGTTATCTGTTTGATTGACGGCTTCGCTCTTTTTGGCCTTTTTGGACTCTCCTTTTTTATTTGTGGTGATTGCCACAGAATCGTCTGTCTCTTCAGAAAGCACCACTTCCGGCTTCTCCTGAACAGGTTTGGTTGCGTAAATCTTCGCCTTCGCCTCTGCCTTTTGATCTGTGGTCAACTTGGCTTTCTCGGGGATAAGCAACCGCTGAAGATTCTTGTCGAAGAAACGATACTCCAGCATTCCGAGCATCTCGGACGAAATCACTTTCACGCCATACTTACGCAGCCATTGCCATTTGAGCGAGTTCCACAGCAAGCCTTTCTCTACAAAGGCGCAGATGAACGGATGCAAGCGGAGCGTCAGGCCGCGACCGAATTGGTCCGAGTAGCGTTGACATTCTTGCGCCAGCTTGTCCGTGAATAGGAGTGATGGCTCGATTTTGCCTGTTCCGTGACAGGTCGGACACTCTTCCCGAACATCCATCTCTACAGCCGGACGCACGCGCTGACGAGTAATCTGCATTAAGCCGAACTTGCTCAGCTGCAGCACATTGTGTCTTGCTCGGTCACGCTTCATCAACTTGCGCATCTGCTCAAAGAGCATCTGTCGATGCTCGGCGGAATCCATGTCAATAAAGTCCACGATGATGATACCACCGATATCGCGCAAGCGCAACTGATGCACAATCTCCTCTGCGGCCAGCATGTTGCACTTGTATGCGTTATCCTCCTGATCCACGCCCAGTTTCTTCGAACCGGAGTTGACATCTATGGAGAACAGCGCTTCGGTGCGCTCCATAATCAGATAGCCGCCATTCTTGAATCCTACTGTGCGACCCAGACCGGTTTTCATCTGCCTGGTCACGCCGAAATGGTCGAAGATAGGCTCTGCCTGCTTGTACTGATGCACAATCTTCTCCGATTCGGGAGCTATCATGCCCACATACTCGCGTACCTCGCGGTACATTTCCTCGTCGTTCACGTAGATAGCCGTGAAGTTCTCGGGCGTGAAGATGTCGCGGATAACACCTATCGTGCGACCTATCTCCTCCATCACAAGGCTGACCGGCTTGGCTTTTTGAAGCCTGGCAACCGTCTCTTCCCAGCGACGAAGCAACAACTTCAACTCTGCGTCCAGTTCCGCTGCACGCTTGCCTTCGGCTTGAGTGCGTACAATCACACCGAAATGTGCGGGCTTGATTACCTGAACCAACTGCTTGAGTCGGCTGCGTTCGCCTTCGCTGCGAATCTTTGAACTTACCATCACCTTCTCGCCAAAGGGAATCAATACAATGTTACGGCCTGCCAAGGAAATCTCAGCTGTCAGACGAGGGCCTTTCGTGTTAATCGGTTCTTTGATAACCTGAACCAATATCTCCTGTCCAACACGGCAATACTGTTCTATATTACCATGCTTACCCACTTCGGGTTGAACCGGAGTCTGCTCGAGATGAGGACGACGACGCGGATTTTGCGTCGCGTACTGAGTAAACTTCTCGAGCGTCAGAAACTGCGAACCAAGGTCAAGATAGTGCAAAAAAGCTTCTTTCTCTGCGCCCACATCCACGAAGACCGCATTCAGCGAAGGCATCACTTTCTTTACACGGCCGTAATAGATATTACCCACCGCGAAAGTCTGCTCCTGCCGGACTTCTCGACTGACTTCCATCAGGCGATCGTCCTCGGTCAATGCTATCGAAATCTCTTCGGGCTGGACATCTACAAGCAGTTCGCTTTTCATTTACTAACTTCTCTGTTGGTTACTTACTTGATTTCATAACGCAAGCCTTGCATCGGGCTGACACAAGGCTATACGTTCTCTCTTACGCCACGCACAATGGCGAGACCTTTGTTATTAACAGCAACAAAGGATTACTTGTTGTGCTTGTGACGATTCTTGCGCAGACGTTTTTTACGTTTGTGCGTAGACATCTTATGTCTCTTGTGCTTCTTTCCGTTTGGCATAACTCTTTTTATTTACTTAATTTTTTTGAAAATTCTTTTGCAGGGCGGAAGGACGGAATCTTGTGCTCCGGAACAACGATTGACTGTTGTTTCGTGATAATACGAGCCACTTTCTGCTTACGTACTTTGTGACCAAACGTGCCAAAACCACGCAGGCATACATCCTCGCCTTTGGCAACTTCGTCTTTGCAGACCTTCATTCCAGCTTCGAGAATCTCCAAAATAACGCGATGGCTATAGCCCGTAGCATTAGCAATCTCGCGTACAAATTCAATTTTAGTCATAATCTGTTACTATATTTTTTTAAATTTTTAAACACTTTTTTCAAAAGCGGGTGCAAAGGTACTGCTTTTTTTTCAAATAACCAAATTATTTTGGAGAAAAATGCAAAAAACTTTTCATTTTCTGCCCTTTTCCCGTCAATTGTGGTCTTTTTAATTAACAATCAGGGCATTTTCTATGTTTTCTACACACAAAAGACGAGTGTACCTGTCACTCAGTCCGCGGTAGTAATACATCAACCTGTACGCATTACGTGTCTGCCAATATGACCCCTCTACACGTTCAGCACTCGCGCCTGCGCCTGCACGCGTGTTATAAAAGAGGTATAACCATTCGTAACCGCCTTGCTTGAGGTAAGCCGAGTAAATGTATGCGCCATGTTTGTCATCGTATTGCATGCGGGTTTGCGGCGAAAGCATGTTCTCGAAAGCATCACCCACCACGTACACACCACCATCCAGCCAGCATTCAGCCGGCAGAATCCAATGTACCCACATATAGTCGGCTTCCACATCATCATCGTTCCGTTTCTCGCGGTTAATCACATAACGACCATTGGCGTCCTCATTGTAGATGTATCCATTCGAGCGTAACTCATTTTCAAACAGATAGGCGTGATAGCCGCTACAGCGTAGTGCCTCCGCAGGCACTGAATGGTCAAAAGAGATATGATCCACGCCTTGACCCATAAAATACTCCGATGAGATGTCAAAATGACGGTATTCGTTGCCGCCTTCAAAGATGAGACCCCTGTTGTTCTGCCAGCGCATACGTTGCGGCTCAATGTAAGTCGGTTTGGTGCTTACAACCATGTTGTCCTTGCGATTGTTCTGCTCCACCACCAATGCCGAGAAACGGGCATCCATAGTAGAATAGGGCGTGTTCAGCCCTACTTCTACATCCAACTGCTGATAGCGCCCCGAGTACTCGATATCCGTGTTTCCGCGCACGTTGGCCTTAATGGTCGCACCGCGTTCTACCACAGAAAAACAAGCTGTCGCCACTACTTTGTCCGGGTCGTTATCCTCGTAGATAATCAGCACGTAATTGCCCGAGATAGTCGGTTGCATGTCTTCATTCGGAAAAGTAAACCGATAATGCGTGTAGGGTTGCTGCGTATTGACAGAGATCTCATTATCTGTTATCTCCATCGTCAGCGAACCACGCAAATACTCCTGATTGGACAAATCGTCTGTACTCCAGTCGTAGTCCAGATGACGCAACGTGTAAGTGTAGTAATGCACTTCATGCGACAATTGGTCAAACGACACATCCAACACCTCTTCTCCGCCCAAACGTAGAATAGGACGCGAGTAATAGGTCGCCGACACGTAATCAGGATGATACTGCACGCGCAAAGTGGCGATGTCGTTCACTAAGGCGCGAGTCTGATATACCTCGCCGAACGCTGCAATGCAACACAGCAGGATGTTCAACAATATGGTTATTTTTCGTTTCACGGCTGCAAATTTACTTCTTTTTTTCCAATTATGCAAGTTTTGTGCCAAAAAAATGCCATAAAATGAAATTATTTTGCATTTTTTTGCGATTTTATTTGGTCATGTCAGAAAAAAGCATTACCTTTGCAGCCGCTTTCGAAAAATGAAGCTTGCCACTGTGGCTCAGTTGGTAGAGCAACGCATTCGTAATGCGTGGGTCGGCGGTTCGAGTCCGCCCAGTGGCTCCAAGAGTGCAAAACTCCCCAGTTCGAATCTGGGAGGTGGCTCGATAAGGGGAAATTCCCCGGTTCGAGTCCGGATAGTGGCTCCAAAAGGAAAAATCGCCGGTTCGAGTCCGGCCAGTGGCTCATAGAGAATACTTTAGCAATAAGGTATTCTCTTTGGTTTTTTAAGGAAAACCAGTGAGAAAACGGTCGACTCGCGCACGAAAATGACAGTTTTTTAGTGTGAATTTTAGTTCCTCTGAAAAACACCGATTTTAGGGAAATTTCAAAATCGGGTCAGAATCGGGTCAAAATCGGGTCAAAGGTTAAACCAGAAGATAGCAACATATAATTTAGGACTTTATCCCCTGATTTCTGCTATAAACGTCAAAGCAAAAATTGGGAGATAAAAAAAATGCCTGAAGTTCAAGTAAATTTTGGAGCAATGCGGAGATATATGCCCGCTGTGCTCAAGTCCAACACCAACGGATTTTACATTGAGTATTATGCGTACAATCAAATCACAGATGGATTGGAGCGCAAAAGAATGAAACTCAATCGCGAGCGGAAGAAAGCAAGAAACTTTGCGGAGTTCCGTTCAATGACAACGCAGATGATTATTCAAATCAACTGCCAGTTGGCAAGCGGCTGGTCGCCGTTCGCAATCTCATCAACATTACAAGTGCAACCTACGATGCCGGTTGTGATGCAGCCTATCCAACTGCCATCGCAGCAGGTGCTGCAGCAGTATGCAGCAGCTCCGGCTATGGTTGCTCCTCAACAGCCGGTAGATGACGGATCTGTTGATATGTTGGTGCTAATTGACAAGTTCCTCAAAGCCAAGAGACGCGACCTGACGGAAAACACGATGCGCAGTTACGAGAGTTTCTGCAACGGCTTGAAGAAATGGATTGTCCTCAAACATCCGGATTTGCGCAGCAATGAGTTCACGCAGCGTCTCGCTGTGGAATATATGGACTATGTTCTTGAAGGCAATAATGCCACCAAGAACGGCAAAGCGCGTAAACACGAGGACGGTACTGTCAGCAACCGCACCTATAACAATAACCTCAAACAAGGTCGTGCCTTGTTCTCATGGGCGGTTGAGAAGTGCTATTGTGAGAAGAATCCCTTTGAGAAGATTAAGACCAAGCGCGAGGAAGTCAAGACGCGTGTCCTGATTCCCGAGCAATGGCGCAGTAAGATTAAAGAGTATTTCGAGAAAACAAATCCGCAGTATCTCATCATTTGCGAGTTGGTGCATACCTCTTTAATCAGACCCGTTGAGATTAGCCGTTTGCATGCATATATGGTCAATATAGAGGAAAGCTGCATAGAACTGCCTGCCAACATCACCAAGAACCACAAGGAGCGCAGGGCGCGTCTCTCCGAGGAACTGAAGGAGATGTTAAGCAGGCATATCATGGGCGCAAAGCCGGAGGACTATCTGTTTGCGGACAAATGTTGGCGGTGTGGCACCAAACCTATGTCAAGCCATACTTACGGCAATGTGTGGGAGGCAATGAGAAAAGAGATACATCTTCCGGAGGAAATGCAACTCTACTCCCTGCGTGATACAGGTATCAACGGAATGCTGAAAGCAGGAATTGACCCGCTGTCAGTAATGCAGGCGGCTGACCATAGTGATTTGTCAATGACTACAAGATACGCCAACCATGTTGACCCGGAACTATTCAAGACGCTCAATGAGAAAGCACCGAAGTTCTAACACGGCTTGCCGTGTCGGAAACTTCCGGCGTGCTTACTCTACCATAGGATAGAAGTCGCCTTTAAGGAGTTGGGACATACCCTGCTCCGTAAAGGTGACGGTTATCTTCTCGCAGATATACCAGCGTCCTTGAATGAAGAACTTGGCGCGTGGATTGGGTATTGTGTCCGATAGCCATTTGAAGGTATATTTGCGCGTAGGGTCAATGTTCTTGATGTAGAGATTGACATTATCATCGCTATGGTCAAAGCGTAGGGAAAATTCCTCATTTTGCCACACAGCCCAATCAAGGTCCACTTCTACGCGGTCTCGCACAGGCACGGGCCAGCGTACGAAGTCATTATAGTCCTCTTCTGGCAGATTGGGGTGTCCGTTGGCATAGGTTGCCCAAAACGCCACAAATATCTTGTCGAAAAACTCCTGTTTTTGAACATTCTCATCCTGTGCAGCATAATAGCAAGGCATAGCATTAAACTCATTCATCATAAACTCCTTGTTGGCTTCTGCGTCAAAGGTGTTTTCATCGGAGTCGTTCTGCCCATCGTTGATTTGCATGTCCGGGCAATCAAGGAACAAACAAAGGTGCTTCACTCCTTTGTTCTCGTTGATAACCTCATCAAGCCAAGCAGGAACAATCTTCAGTTCCTGTGCGTTCTCTGCGTCCGGGTCTGTCGGACCAAATGGATTGATTGCCTGCCATACTGCCCACCAATAGTAGGAATACATTTGCAGATTCTCATGCCAAGTAGATGTCCGTTTCATCACGCGCATTGACCAATACATATCTACATCGGTGATATGGTATAACCGATTGAAACCATACTCATTGACATCTTGCGTACCGTCTTTGAACTTCTGCAATCCGGACAGTGTCGTCACGGCAGTCATGGTGTTGTACTCTCTTTGGTATTGCGAGGAAAGGCTTTGCATCTTCTTGATAACCGAAGGGCAAGACATGTATTTCCACATACGATGACTGCACTCTGCATATTTCCGTTCCTGCGATGCCTTGTACTTGCTTTCCTCTGCTTTGGTGGGCGTTTCCGTAAACTCGTCCACCACTTTCTCTATCTCCACCGTTCCGCTGTGGAGAAAGTTGTAAGACGACCAAGAGAAAGTGATAACCTTGGTGTCGTGGTTGATGTCAAACTCACAATTCATCAGCAGTTCCAACTGCTCCAGCAACTCTGTGAGCGTCCAATGCGGTAAGGCTCTCGCCCAGTTGCGTATATTCCAAGCATAAGGGAGTGTGTTGCAGCAAAGCAATGCACCCCACTTGTAATGTTGTTTCCACTCATCAAGGTTGCAAGTATAACCGAGTTTTTGGAATATCAGTTGAACGATATACCACATATAGGCTTGATACGACAAGCCTTGTACACGGTCAGCCCAAAGGGTGTGATGTGCTTTCCATTTGTTCTGAATGTTGCCGGTGTTGTTGTTCACCCAAGGGATGGCAAGATAACCCTGCCCATAGCGATAATCGCGTATGTAGGGATATTCACAAACCATGTGGCTTCGCGAGGTGTCCGGGTAACCGAGTTCCAACTCATTGATGTAGATTTCATCAAAGGTGACAGCAAAGTTCTGCACGCTGCGCCCTTCAAGGAACTGGCATTTGACTTCCGTTTCCGAAATCTCCGTAACCGTGATTGAGCCATATTGCACAAAGGCTTTATCTCGTATCTCACAGTTAAAAAGCAGGTTCTCCGCCTGTACATCCTTGCGGTTGATATGTCCGAAGATAGCTATGTTCTGCGGACAATCTTTGAGCGGAAAAGTTATAGCGAGCGTATAGCTGTCTGCTCCGGAAAAATAGCGGTTCTCCGCTACATAATCGAAACTGCTGCCTTTCTTAATGGCGGCAAGTTGGTTGTTGATATAGATTTCCATTAGCGTTTGGATTTGGGTGTTTTGTTCTTCATCAGCTGCTCATACTCATCCTGTGCTCTCTTGATGCCCATGTCACCGCTGACGGTGTTCACTGTCACAAACGGCTCATCAAGGCGGCTTGCCAAACGAGCGAGCGTGTCGCCAAGCGAGTTGTCCTGTTTCTCCGTGTTTCGGGAAACGGCAGGCAATGCCTTGCTGATCGATGAGCCGATAGAGCCTTGCGATGACAGTCTCTCGGCAATCACTGCAGGTGCTGTGATAGTCAGGGAAACATCCTCTGCTTTAAGCGAAGCAATAGTATTTGTGCGCTGTGCATAGTCAAGGGCGTTTATCAAGGGGCGTGCTTCCGGCGAATTGACCAATGCTTGCGAGGCTACCCACTCTCCAGCGTGAACTACACCTGCCACTTCGTCCTTGCGTCCGGCTTTGGTAAAACCTCCCTCCATATAGCCGGTGGCTTCGGATGCCTGTTGCTGCTTCTTGATGGACGCAATCTGTATTGCTCCGGCAGCAACGGCCATTGCTGCTGCAATAGGTGCCATGATAAAGCCGACCATAGGAATTGCTGCAGCCGATGAGTATGCAGCAATAGCGGATGTGGCAGTCTGTGCAACGGCTTGAATAACCTGCATTGCAAACATCTTGCGGTTGGCTTCCTGCTTGGCTTTGGCAATCTCGCGGTTCTTCTGCTTCTCCAGTTGCACCTCACGATACTTGTTGCCCTCTGCGTCTGATATAGCGTCTGCATACCGTTTCTCTATCATAGCCGTTTGGATATCCAACTCTGCCTGCACGATTTCGGAAAGCGAGGAGAAGATCTGCGACATCTGATTAACCAGCATGTCAAAAGTCTGCACCATAGCCTGCCCACCATCTGATTGCAGCCACTCTACGCTGCTGTCGATAGCAGAACGGAAAGCGTTTTCCTGTTCTGCAGCTTCTTTCATGTTATACTTGTGTGCAAGTTGGTACTTGGCCTCATGGAAAGCACGCTCCACTTTCTGCCGTTCCTTGGCATTGTCACCGGCGGCTTTGAGCATTTGATTATAGACGATTTGCACGTTTCGCAAATCACGCTCATAGCTGTCGGGGTCTGCTATATGGAAGGACTTGGTGAAGAACTGCGATTGCAGCTGCTCCTGCAAACGCTTGTCCTCTTGCACATGCCGTTCCTGATACTTGAGCGAGGTGCGCTGATAGTTCTGCTGGGCTTTCAGTCGCTCCTTGCTTCCCTCCTTATAGAGATTGACGAGGTTCTGAAGATGTTGCAACTCGGCGAGTTCCGTGGCGTTCTGATATTGGCGAGCCGTCATCTCTCCGTCCACATAACGCTGCTGCAAGATAATCAACTGCTGCTGATAGGCTTCGTTTTCCTGTTCAGCAGTGCCCTTTAGGTGATTGTCTTGCTGCTTTTTCAATGCCTCATAATACGCGGCTTGGATAGTCACCTCCTCGTTTCCTTCAAGGTCTTTATGTTGCAGTTTCTTGTTGTGATAGTTCACCTCTATCTGCAACATCTTCTTGGTGAAGGTCTCGTAGTCGGTTATGCCCTTTGCATAATCAATACGAGCCAATGCCTCCTGTTCCTCTCGCCAATCGTCCTCGGCTTGGAACTTGTTCTTGGGGGCTTTCGTGTCCTTGTCATCCGGAGTCGGAACGATAACCGGCGTTTCCTCCTCTACCTCCTCCGTAATGGTCTTGACCTGCTGCATACCGTCGGCATACTCACCCACTTTCTTATTGATAGCGGCGATGATGTCATCCACCTCCTGCAAAGCGGCTGATGTTTTCTTGACATCCTTATCGGCGGAAAGATACTTGTTCCAAGCAATATCTTTCTTAAAAGCCGAACTGACCTGCTTATTTCCTGCGCGGTCTGTGGCAACAGTCATACTGCTCCATGCCGCTTTCTTCTCATCCCTGTCGGCGGTCTGCTCATCCAGTTTCATCTCTAACTCTGCACGTTTCGCATAAGCCTCCTCCAGTTTCTGCTGATAAGCCTTCAGCGCAATCTCCTTATTGAGGGCAACAAGATAGTCCTCGATGGCTTCCTTGTTGTTTCGTATCAGTTTGCCCTCGGCAGTCAGTTCCGTGTGATACCCCGGTACAATCTTGCGCAGTTCCTGCAAGGCTTTGCGTCTCTCCACAAGCGAGCGTTTCTCATCATTGACGGCTGCTGTCAGGCGGTCAATCTTCCCTTTCTGCTCGGCATACTGGCGTATGATGTCATCCTGAATGGACTTCATCTCTTTCTCCACGGCAGAGACCTCTCTTTGCCGCTTGATGAAGTTATACAGTGCCACGCCTGCTGTCACTATAGCGGCTGCAAGCAAACCCCAAGGGTTCATCTTCATCGTGGCATTCAGCAGTTTCATTGCGGCATTGGCTCGTGTCACGTTTCCCGTGAGTCGGTTGTAGGCAACCGAAGAAGCCAATACAGCCACACGATGAACGTGCATTGCAGCCGTCTTGACGGCTATCAGTCCGGCATGTAGTTTCTCCTTGATGAGCGCAAGATTAACGGCTACCGTATAGGTGGCCACAGCTGCTGCCAGTGTCTTGATAGCGTCCTTATTCTCCTTGATGAACGTGACTAACTTCAACATCAGACGCATTGTGGCTGATGTGCTGCTGATGAAATGCCGCATAACCGGCATGAGTTCCTGACCGAGAGCAATAGCCATCTCCTGAAAGCCTTTGCGTGCTTTGTCAAGCCCTGCTTGTACTGTTGTGTTTTGCACGTTAAACTCCTTTGTGACCGAAGTTCCTTCCTCAAAGGCTTTCTGCGCTTCCTCCTGCTCCCAGATGACCATATCGATGTTTCCGGCAAGAGCGGAGATCACAGCGGACGCTCTTGCTCCGTTCTCGCCCATGTCTTTGAACACCGGGGCGAGGACATCAATACCTCCAAGGTCGTGCAAGCGTTGTATCAGCATGAGCAGACCCTCGTTGGTGGATCTGCTCAATGCCTCATTGAACTTTTCAAGGTCAAGCCCCGTGGCGGCGGCAATCTTGTCCGTGTCCTTGAACAAGTTCATGATGAGTTTAGACAACGCGGTAGCAGACATCTCTACTTTCTGACCTTGACTATCAAGAACGGCGGCAAAGCCCATAATCTGCGGGATGGTCATATCCGCTTGCGCTCCCACACCGGCAAGACGCTGCGCAAACTGCGCAAGGTACGAAGCCGATGCTGTGCAGTTCTGTGAAAGCTCATTGATGACAGAGCCGACCGCGAGCAAAGACTTTTCCGTTCCAAGGCGTTGCTCGTCCCCGAAGATGTTGGTGAGTTTGGAGAGCGTCAGCGTCGCTCCGTCACCAAGTTCATCAAGGGCGACATTGATCTGGTCGGCTGCTTTCACAAAACCAAGCACATCTTCTTCCGATGTCTTGCCCAATCGTCCGGCTTCCTGTGCCAACTTATTGAGTTGGTCACGACTGGAGCGCGTGTCAATCTTCTTAAACGCTTCGTTAAGATGATTGACCTGCTCCTCGGTCATTCCCGTGTACTTGCGGACATTGGCTTCTTCCTGCTGCATTTCAGCATACATCTGCACGGCTTTCTTGCCTGCCATCACCGCACCGGTCAGACCTGCTATTGCTCCGGCACCTATCGTCTGCCACTCGGCAAACTTGTTATTGAAACGTTCAAGCCAAGTGGTGCTTTTTCTCATCTCATCATTGACGCGCGGGCTATCTCATCCTTAACCATACGTATCTTCCGTGTCTGTGCGTCCCAAGCGGCTGAACCTCTCTCGATGTAATTGAGTTGCTTTATCAGTGTCTGCAAAGCCTTGTTCAGTTCGTTGGGCGTGGCTCTATCTAATCTTCGCAAGACATTTTCTGCCTGCATTGTGCTACTCTCTATCTGCTTAATCTGCCTATTGACATCATTAAACTCACGGCGCAAGCGTTTCAGTTGCACCTTATCGCCTGCGGCTGCTGCCTTTGCAATCTCGTTTTGCAGGTCAGCGGCACGCTTACGCAAGTTCGTCAGTGTCTCCTCTGCTTGTTGTCCGTTCACTTGTAGATTGACGGTGGTGTTACTTGTATAGTCTGACATAATAACAGTAATTTTTGTGCAAAAGTAAGCCCATAACCGGCGACCGGAAAAGACGACCCAAACGACACATTTTCAAATGGCGTAAAAAATGCAATATCAATATATTAGCTGATTTTTTACCTTTCGTTCTCATCCTTGTTTTACGGATTTTTCGGTAATCAAAAAGTTAAATCGCTGTATATTAGTTGTTTAAGGGTTTGCAAAGGGAATTTCCCTTTGCATTTTAGTCGAAAGACCCCCCGACCGCCCTGCTTTGGCTGACCTCTTGGCGGTTTGTTACTTTTGCGCTATATGCAGAAAGTCTCTTTGAAAATGCCGATTTTAATCTCCCTGCACCCGATAAAGCAGGGAGTTTCCTGCATATTTCCGAAACAAGTCAGCCCTCTCCCTGCTACCTACGAGCCAAAAGTTTCTCAAATTCCGAAAGGTTCTGCAATCTCCCTGTGAGCAATGAACGACCGAGTTTCACACTATTATGGACGAGAGCGCCCCCTCTCCCCGATATGACCGAGCCAAGAGTTTCACGATTTTTGCACAAGCCGATAGTTTCCCACCGTCCTCTAAACGGCTTTGCAATCTCCCTGCACCCGATAAGGCAGGGAGTTTCCTGCATGTTTCCGAAACAGGTCAGCCCTCTCCCTGCTACCTACGAGCCAAAAGTTTCTCAAATTCCGAAAGGCTCTGCAATCTCCCTGTAACAAATGAACGACCGAGTTTCCCTCTATTACGGACGAGGGCTACCCCTCTCCCCGATATGACCGAGCCAAGAGTTTCCCGATTTCTGCACAAGCCGATAGTTTCCCTATATACACAAATCGCCTATTGAGTTTTTGCTCTACCTATGAGCCGATGAGTTCCACACTATTCCGACAAGCCTTGACAATCTCCCTGCGGCTTACGCCCTTGTGGAGTTCCTTTGCGGCTTTGCACTCGGCTGACCACATCACAAAAAAACCGCTCACCTCAAAAGCGAGGTGGGCGGTGGTGGGCTATTGCGTGCGTATAATTGGAGCGCAGCGGAGACTACACGTTCGCAATATGGGCGGATTAAATAATCCTGTACTTGCGCAGGAAGAGCCAAAGGAATATGGCAGCAATGAGGAGTACAGCCAACAAGCCGATGATTGTGACAAACGTCCCATTCATCGGCGTTGCCACACCAACAACATCCTTTGATGTGTCGGCGTGGCTGTTAGCATGTACAGAGCTTGCCGCCGAGTCCTGCTCAACCTGTTGCGCAACTACACGATTATTTTCCTGTTTCGTAGCCCGCACTCGTGGCTGATGTGCGGTAATCTTCAGGGCGGGTGCGTGAGGCTTGCCGGTCGCTCCTGCTTTCGCTGTGTCCGGGGCGGACTGCGTAAGCTCAATAACTACGCTGTCTGCGCTGAAGTCGAGAGTTTGCAACAAGGAGTCAAATGACTGAAGGACTTGCACACTTGTATGCGAGCCGGTTGTTTGAGCCTGCTGCTCGATGTTGGTGACGGTGTGCTTCTGTGTGTGGCAGGCGCACAAAAGCGCACTGGCACATAAGGTTAAGATGATCTTTCTCATAGGTCTTTATATTCTTGGGTTGCATTGAAACAAGGGCAAGACTTTGCGGCAAAGTCACAATGGCCGTGAATAACAGCCGTTGGGAATTGTTGTTTGAGCTGTGTGAGCAACTTGCGTAAGGCAAGGCGTTGTTCAGGTGTTCGCGTGTCAGTGGGCTTGCCGTTTACAGCGAGACCTCCGACATAGCAAACACCGATGCTGTGGGAATTATGTCCTACGCAGTGCGCACCGGCTTTGGCGAGGGGTCTGCCTTGTTGCACTGTGCCGTCAAGAAGGATCAGGAAATGATAGCCAATGTCACGGAACTTACGTTGCAAGTGCCAGCGGCGCACATCGTTCACATCGAAGTGACGACCTGCTTTCGTAGCGGTACAATGCACGATGATTTCATTGATTGTCCTCATCTTCAACCTCCTTTCTGCTGTGGATCTTGAACTTGTAGTTGTAGTCGATGCCCAGGACTGCACCGGCGAAAGTGAGTATCTCGCCGAAGGCGGTCAGCACCGATGGATGAATTTCCCCTGTTGGCGGCACGATGAAAGCTGCGACTATCATCACGCAACCGAAGATTGCCATAGAAACAGCGAGGATTAACTGGAGCGTCAATTTGCGCTCCTCATGTGTGCGTTTGGTCTTCATATTGTTTTATAGATTATTGTAATAGCTGTAAATTGGAGGTTGAGCGAGGTGCTTGTGGAGTTGTTTTGGAGATAGACATCGGTCACTCCTTCGCCATTTACCGTTAGTTCGTGTGTACCCGAGTTGGATGTGGTTAGTACACGAGTAATAGTGGTGGGGTTATCTACAACGAGGTTTGATTGCATCTCTGTTCCAACAGTGATGTCCGAGCCTATATATTTATCCGAGCATGTGATGAGAATACGCTTGATTAGTCTATTCTCACCCGCGTTGAAGTGAAGTACATGGCCTTTGAGTAGCCGTAGAGCAGACACATGTGACTGATTGACGGCAGTTGAGCCATTGCCTTTGAGTTGTAGCATACTAATTGAGCGGTCGATTGATAGCCACGTGATATACTTCTCTTCAGAATCAAAAGTACCGGTAGAGAAATCAATTTGTGTTTCAACCTCATTGGTCGGATGAAAAGAATAGATGAGTGCACGAAGGTCGGCTATCTGTTGTGCGAGTGAAGCGAGCGTGGCGGCAGTGAGAGCATGGCGAGTGCCGTTATCCCATACAATTATATCGCCATTCCATTTTACAGCAAATGCGTTAGAACGTGCATTTTCAGCTATTCCGTTACCAACGATAAAGGCATATTCGCTTTCGGAGTCAGGCACGTTGTATTTGCCGATGACTGTTTGGTTTGCTGAAGCGGCAATGGTATGATAGCCGGCAGCATGTGTGGCGTGTGCGATGGCTTGCGTGGACTGCCCTTCTGCATGTGCTGCCGTCCCTCGGGTGAGATTATTGAAGCCTTCGGCATGTGCAGCTATGCCGTCAGCAAAATTATGTTTGCCCTCGGCATGGGAAGCAGTACCACGAGCGATATTCGTGTTTCCCTCTGTGTGAGCATAAGTGCCTTCAGCACCATCTTCGGCAGCGGTTAGTGAGTTGTATGAGTATGCACTACCACCCGTGATGTTTTGCATACCTTCGGAGTGGGAATAGTCGGCTTGCGCTTGTGTTTTCTCCCCCTCTGCATGGCTATATTTACCAGAGGCGATTGTTTCATCACCTTCTGCATGTGCGCCGTTATTTGTTGAGTGCGTTCCCCAACCCTCCGAATGTGCCTGAGGTGCGGTGGCTCGCGTTTGGTTGCCCTCTGCGTGGGCTTGATTGCCGGAAGCAGTGTTACCATAACCTTCGGCAAACGCATTATGCCCCGAAGCGATATTTTCACGATTGACAGCCATTGCGGCAGTGCCAGGAGCGGCGTTGCCTATACCGAAAATGATATGCTCTTGGTTGGAGAGTGAGGATGAGGAATGAGAGTGCGTATTCAAAACGTCTGCGAGTAAATCGTTTTTTTGTACAAGCGATTCGATATGTCCTGTGAGAATATCTCGTATGCTTGCCACAATCTCTGCTGCCACCGGAGATGTGGAGCGGGCATTGTCACTGGCGAGTGAAGTGATGGTATCTTCGGTGAAATGGACTTTGCCGGCAAATACTATCAAAATGTTTGCAAGCATTTCGGGGGTGATGCTGTTGGGTTCGGTCTGCTGTCCCAAAGCTGTGATGAGGGATTGTACTTGTGCGTTCATATTCTTTTTTTTGATGCAAAGGTAGGCGAGCAACGAGGCTCGCGAAAAGACAATGTGCGTGCGCGAGTGCGAACCTTTTTATTATATCTTATTCGTCCGGGCGAAGGTGTCGGCGATGATGCCCTGAAATTCTTGCCCGATGTTCTCACCAAGGAAATCGCGTAGGTTGAGAAAGGAGGCGTAGTATTTCTTGGAGAACCAAGGTCTGCGCTTGCGCTTTTTGGCTCTGCCAAGGTCGCCACTGTTACCGCGAGGCGTTTCACGCCCTACGCCATAATCTTGCCAAAGTCCGTATTCGAGGAAAGCCTGTGAGAGCGTGACCTCGAAGAAACGGCCATCGGCTTTGACAGGCAAGGAAAGCGGCGAGCGGAGGAGCGCACCAGTATCGATAACATCAAGCAAGGTGATGCGCTCTTGCCAAATCTGTATCATAGTAGCATTGAAAGCGAGGATGTATTTCTCACGAGCTTCTTGGGCGGATTGCTGTTGTGGTGTGGTGGACATAATTCGGGTGATTTGGGTAAAATTCGGATATTTATACGAATTGGTCTGCATGTTCTGGTGAGAAGATGCGGTCGTAATCTTCGCTGATGAGCGGCGTGCGGAGCGAAACGAACTGCCACTCGAACTTGATAGCGTTGCCCTCTCCGGAATTGTCGGAAATCTCATCCTTGTAGGACGTGATGACAATGGGATATTCAGCATTTCCAATGACAACGGCGGTATAATGCGAGGTCAGAAACTCCATGAAACGGCGTGCTTCTGCACGTTGCAGCACCGGTGTTTGTTCCTCGAAGGAGCGCGTATGCGTGATGTCATATTGGGTGAGCGTGTCACCACAAACGGCTGTGCTGCTCTTGGTCTCGGTCTTCTCGGTTTGGGCTGTAGGAACGGCGATGTACTCGCGGCAGCCATAGGCATTGCGAAACACGAACTGACGCAGCAGTGGCTGCTCGGACACATAGAAACGCGCCGTGCAACTGCCCTGCTTTAAGGAATAGGCAACGATGACTGCCCCATCAGGAATGGAGAACTGGAACATCGCTGCAATGGCATCGCAACTCGTCAGAACATACGAAATGCCGAAGCCGGTGCGTCCTCCGGAGATTATATCGTATGTGCCGAAAGTGCCGTCCGTCTTGCGATAGACCACGGTATAGGTGATAGTGCGGACGGCATACCCTCCGGGCGAGCCGAAACCTGCGAAGTATGGTAGTTGGTCTTTCGCGCCTTTATAGACAAGCCGGTTGAAGTAGTTGGTGATGTAATTGGAGTTGGCGAGGTCGGCAGCAGTGCGCAACGGCAGCTGCTTGCAGTAGATGATGCCGTAGGTCTGTTCAAGGCTGTCAGTGCCGTTGGAGAAATAGAAGATGAACTGCTGCAGCCCATCCTTGTCAGACAGGTAGGTTTCGAGGAGCGAGCCGATGTCGTAAATAGCAACACGACTGAAACGCGTGTTATAGGACGAACTGAAGATTAGCGTTTGCCCGTTGCCGCTATAATAGAGTTGCGCTTGGTAATAGATGCGGAACTTAACGACAGTGCCTGACGAGGCGAGTTCGATTTTCTGCAACTGCGAAGTGTAGCACGTTGCAGGTATATCAGTAATTAAAGAAAGTGCCATATCCTTGCATTTTTGTGCAAAGGTATGGCACTAATAGACGTGTAGAAAAGACAAAGATTTATAGTATATAATACAAAAATACAAGCATTAATATCTTACAACTTTCTTGTACATTAATTAAAGGTATCGTACACTGGCAATGCTCTGTCGTAATAAAAATTACCATTAGAATCTAACACGCCAAAATCAATAAGCTCCAGTTGAATTTACACTATATAAATCTCCATTTGAGTCTAATGCTCCGTAGTATTTTACATGTGTGAATTCATTGGATATTGTCGAATATATTTGAATTTGAATAAGTGAGCATTGAATGCTTTTGTCAGGATGATTGGTCAATGTAATAGGATTTTCAACTATTCTTACCTGTTCTGCATCGAAAGATACATATCTCCTGAATTCTTCTTGTAATGTTGCCACACAAGCATTGATGTCCGATTTTAGATTTGACATTGCCTCATCGTAATTTTGACCATAATTCTTCACAAATAACAAATAACAATCCGAACACTCTTCAAAGGAATAACTTCCGACTGGCTTGTTCTCTTCTTCATCGCTCGGACCATCACAAAACTCGAATTCGTAATGGTTTCCATCATTATCAATTGCATCATGCGCAGCATAGAGGACTTGCAATGGGTATTTCTCGTTATCGTTATCAATTTTATAGAACTGCAAAAGATATACTTGTGTATCTATGAATGTTTCAACAAATGTCATTTCTGTTTTTTTGACATAGATATTTTCTCCGAGCTCATTTAGTTCACTTCGTGAAGCAATAAGATTATTCAAGGCTGAGCCAAAGTCCTCACCTAACCTTTCGTCAAAAAACAATTGTTCACATTCGTCTTCTGACGAGTAAACCAATTCTCCCTTTTTAGGTTGAACTTTCGATTCTGAATTCCCATTATTGTTAGTCTTTTCTACACCATTACCCGATTCGTCGTTATTTTCGGGGTTATTGGCGTTGTTGCATGCTGTCGCAAATAGTACAAACAACGTTCCTGTAATTATATAGCTTAATGCTTTCATTTTTTCGAAATTTTTGATGAAGTTAAAATATGATTATGTGAAGTAACTATAACAAACATCACACCAGACGGTAAGTATTCTGAATTAATTTGGTAGAAGTATTCTCCTTCTTGAAGAGATTTCTCAGAGGCGACATTACAAATATTTCTGCCAAACAAATCAACTATATCGATGTTAATCTCAGAATAATCTCCATCAAGAGTCAGTACAATTTTACTATTAGATTCTATTGGATTAGGGCTCACACTACATTGCATATTTAGTTTTGCACTTGTGATATCATGTTTTTTAGGCATAGATAAGATATTATACGTGTAGTGTGTTGCTGCAGAATCATAATCAGATATGTAGGCATGGAAAAATGATCCATATGCTGAATGAAAACCAGGCTTCAGAATAATTGAGTCCCCTGCTTGAAATGTAATGTTATTACCAGCACTAATGGTTACATCTGCTCCTGACGTTTTGAGTGTGTGGTCTGCAAATATGTGAGCATAATCAGCATTAATGACATCTAGAGAAGAGATTGTTTTATCATCAGTTATTCTAAAATATGAAAGTTGCTCGGCCCTATCTTCCCAAACTCTAGCATTATTGCGATATATTTCATCTCCCATTGCGTCTCCCGCATAAGAGATAGTCACATTCGACCAATATGGGAGACGGACACAACTATATCCACGATCTTGACAGAAATTATTATATGCCATAATTGTTCTCCAACGTTTATCTGCTTTAACAAAGCCGTGTCCGTGGGGATATGGAGTAAGAGTCGAATCCTTATACATGTCATGACGACACCCTGCAAGATGTCCTATTTCATGTGGGAATGATAAGTTTTCAGCTGCACAACTATACTTGACCAAACAATATGCGCTATCTGCTCCTGCATAAATTGTTGCAGCTCGTCCGCATTTCCCCGCTCCTCCATTACATATAAGCATACACACATCTGCAGAATACTGCTCTCTCAAATTCTGCACTTCATCCATATAACCATCAGATAAATTAACAAATCTATCTAAATTTGTTTTGAAAATGGAATGTTCGTTATAATTCGTGTGCCCAATATACACCACTTTAAACAAGCAATCCAAATCACTATTTCCAAAACTTATATTAGATATCGCCTCTGCATTAAACACTTCTGTCACAATTTCTGAATAAGAATGTGCACTTGCGACTTCATTGGTATACATAACTAGAACTGAAATGACTGGCCACGCTTTCATTTCCGTATGTCGCCCTTCATTTGTGTTTTCGTCAGCCGAAGTAGAACTTCTATTATCATAATTGTAGGAATATGGCTCGTCTTCCTCTGGAAAGGCAGTTTGATCTATTGCGACCAATACATACTCACCAGAGTCTATAGTCTCAATTCCCCATATACCATTTTCTAAAAACAAATTTCCTTTAATGTTATCACCAAAAACGGACACCACCATAGAATTCACTCTGTCAGAAGAGCAATATGAGGCTGTGAAATTATTTACCCCTCGCACATCGAACTTTATCGGAGATAATAAAAAGGTAACGCCATCAACTGTAAAAGAAATATCTTGCTGTTTTGATAAAAGTTCTATATCCAAATCAATAGGTATCACAGATGCTGTCGCATCCCTATCTAGTATAGATTGAATTTTTTCTTGTTCCAAGTTTATCGCTCTTTGTTTGAACAAAGATTGCGAATATGTAGATATAGAACAAATCAGAAACAACGATATAAATATATTGTGTTTCATAATGCAGAAGAATTAATTAGTTACTGTTTAGCTTCTAATTCCTTAATACGCTCATCTTGTTGTATGATGTAAAGGGTAAGTTGCTCAATTTTTTTCAGAAGTTGTATCTGGAACTCATTCAAATTTACGCCATTTTCTTGCATATCCTGCTCTGATTGTATCTCAGGCAGGTGTTGGTTTTCTTGAATGAAGGTCTTAACTGCATCTAATGAAGGTAACTGATAATCAGGAGCAAAAACATAATCCGCACCTGCTGGCACGGAAACTTTTACTTCTGTAGTATAAATTTTCGAAGCACGGAGATCCCCATTAACATCTAATTTATAAGCTGGTGTTGTTGTCCCAATACCCACATAACCATTACTATATTTGATTAACATACGTGTTGTATAAGAACTGCCATTAAATGTTTTGAAAGTCATATTATTGTCTTTGCCGCTTGACAACTCACCATTCCCAATCATCACTGGTTTATAGAAATAGAAACGAGGAAGATTAGTGTCAAAGTGAGAATAAGCCCAACTATCACATCCGATAGCGGTTACTCCACAATCTGTCTTGATTCGAAGGGAACCATGTCCGCCACTACCATAAACATAACCTTCAACATGCAAGGCTTCTTGGGGTGAGGCGGTGCCAATTCCAACTCTTGTTGTTGCTGAAGAAACATAAACACTATCCGCATTTACACTCCATGGTTGCGACGGCTCTTGTGCAATTGCCATTGCAGCAAAGCACATTACAATAAAAAGTACTTTTGTTCTCATGTCTTTTATCTTTTTTTGTTAAACAATATAATCTTCATTTCGAAAACGCGTGCAAAATTACGAAAAAAAAATGAATTTTGCAAATTTTTCCCTTCAAAAACTTTGTTTTTGTATGTTTTTTCCCAAAAAAAAGAATATAAACCTGCATATTTTACCCAAAAATGAGGGCGATAGGGTTATAACACTCCACTTACAGAGATTTGAGAAACATTCTGCTGTGGGAATTTTGCACACCCGATATAGAGCGTATCAAACGCGTCCGTACCGTCGGTGCGATGCTGCAAGAGGTCTTCCTCCGTCTCGGCGAGTTTCTCGCCGCCTTTGTCCTTACGGAAGCCGTTCCTGCCTCTCGAAACGCCTGCCGTTTGGAGTGCGAGGATAAGGTCTTCATTGTTCTGCCGGTTGATGAACGGCATGAGTTTCCGGCGACCGGCGAAAGCTTCGTTTATCTCCAGATACTTCTCGTGGTGCTTCATGGGGTTGCCGATATAGACATCCTGCACGTGCCAGCCGTGTCGCTCAAACTCGTGGATAACCACCCAGGTTCTTTTGCAAATTAGTTGAAGATATTATTTGCTGCCAAGTACATTTTAACGCTTAACAATTCTACACCTGCTCGTCCGTACATAGACCTCTTGATT
>ONXE01000069.1 GCA_900321775.1 uncultured Bacteroidales bacterium | reverse complement strand
AACAGGATCGCCCTCCACCAGCGGATCCGGCAGAAAATGGTTGGAGCGCTTCTCCTCTCCGCCGGACTCGAAGTCGGTCAACTCGTATGCAACCCAATTAGGTACACGCCACTCGGGATTATAGCTGACAGTATAGCCTATATGTTCTATCACCTGCTCCCGCCTCTCAGCCCCAACTTGCCGGGGCTTCTCACTTAGCAACCGCGCCAACTCGTACGCCACGCTTTCAACGGCCTCTGCTCCTTTAGCGTCAGCTGCATCTTTTCCATTTTCGATTACACCCGCCACATTGGGCTCGTTAGCGGTTTTTTCTGCCCTTTGGACCCTACTGACGGGTTCCTCGGCTGCTTCTATTCGTGGGGATGAGGCCTCGGCCGGCTTTTGTTGTTGCTCTTCCCACCACAACGACAGCCCCGCAACCAGCAAGCCAACAAAAACTGTCAGCAGCCAAACCTTAGGACTAGTCCTTTTTCGGGAACCTGAACTTGATTTTCTGTGTGCCATAATGCGCTCATTTTTTCCGGCTGCAAAGTTACTGCTTTTTTTTTACATATGCAAACAAAACGCCGCTTTTTGAGTTTTTTGGGCTTATTTTTCGCCCCTATATACGCGATTTCGCCCCTCATTTAGCGTTTTGTCCCTACTGTCGGCAAGCAAAGCACAAAAATTTGGCCAAGTCGGGAAAAAGCAGTACCTTTGCAGTCGCTAAACGTGCGGAACAAGGCCCTAACGGGCAGCAACAAAACGCTTGTAACGAACAAAATCAACTAAAAATAAAAGAAAACTAGATGGAACATTTGAAAACTCCTACTACTCACATGTTCACCTACATCAATCGGTCGATCAAAGAAGGATGGAACAATCCGGGTTTTTCCGATTTCGGTGAGAATGTGAACTACACCTACGGTGAGATAGCAACGCAGGTGGCTAAGTTGAACTTATATTTCGAGATGGTTGGCGTCGGGAAGGGTGAGAAAATCGCTTTCTGCGGCGGCAACTCGTCCAACTGGGGTATCAGTTTCCTCTCGGTATTGGCTTACGGCGCTGTGGCCGTGTCCATTTTGCCCGATTTTATCGGCCCGGATGTGGAGAAACTGGTTAACCACTCTGACTCACAGATATTGTTGGCGGGACCGGTAGTCGCCACAAAGATTGACCCGAAGAACATGCCTAACATCAAGGCTATCATCGGCATGAAAGATTTCTCGGTAATTTACGCCAAGACGGAAGCGTATCAGAAGGCGTTTGACAATCTGGAAGCGGCTTTCAAAGCCAAGTATCCCAATGGTTACACCGCTGCTGATGTCAACTATCGCGACGACAACCTGGACGACCTTGCACTCATCAACTACACTTCCGGCACAACTTCTGACCCGAAGGGTGTGATGCTGTCTTATCGAAGCCTTTCCACCAATTGCACCTACGGCAAGGAACATATTCCCAACAGCCCGGCAGACAACATTGTTTCGATGCTTCCTCTGGCACATATGTTCGGCATGATGTTCGAGTTCATCTATCAATTGGCAGGCGGCACGCACGTGTTCTTTATTACACGTCTGACCACACCTGTGCTGATGAAGGCTTTCCACGATTGCCATCCGTACCTGATTCTTACGGTGCCTCTGGTTCTCGAGAAAATCTACGCCAAGAAAATCAAACCGATGATCAGCAAACCGCTCATCAGCATGTTATGGAACGCTCCTATCTTCGGCAAAATTATCCGCAAGAAAGTGCGTGATGGTCTGGTTGAGGCTTTCGGCGGCAAACTGCACACGCTGATTATCGGCGGCGCTGCACTGAATGGCGAAGTGGAGAAATGTCTGATGGACGTGGGCTTCCCATTCATGGTGGGCTATGGAATGACCGAGTGCGGACCGCTTATTTCCTACGTCAAGTGGCAGGAGTTTGTGCCCCATAGCTGCGGACAGATTGTGGACCGTATGGAACTCAAGATTGATTCGGAAGATCCGTTGAACGTGGTCGGTGAGATTATGGTCAAGGGCGAGGCCACTATGCTGGGTTACTACAAGAATGAAGAGGCCACAAAGGCCGTCATCGACGAAGAAGGCTGGCTACATACGGGCGACTTGGGTCTGATTGACAAAGAAGGAAATATCTTCATCAAAGGCCGCAACAAGAACATGATTCTCGGTCCTTCCGGACAGAACATCTACCCCGAAGAAATCGAGGACAAACTCAACTCGCTGGACATTGTGGTAGAGTCCATTGTGGTAGATCGCGACCACAAACTCGTGGCGCTCATTTTCCCCGACTACGAGTTGGAAGGCAAACCCGAGCTGGGAGGCAAGAGCATTGAGGATAAGCTCCGCGAAGAGTTGGTGCTCATCAACAAACAGCTGCCTAACTACAGCCAGATTAGCGGCATCGAGATTGTAAAAGAAGAGTTTGAAAAAACACCGAAACGTAGTATCAAACGTTTCATGTACAAATAAATAATTTTGGTTAATTAATGGCGTGCGCGAGAGCGCACAAACAAAGAGCGGCTAACTCAGCCGCTCTTTGCATTTCTCCATCAGCCAAAGTGGCGTGGACGTCGCACCGCATATTCCCACCGCTTTGTTCTTCGAGGCCTCAATCTGCTTTTCCGTTATCTCCTCCGGCCCTGAGATGAAATACGACTGGGGGTTGGCCTGACGACACAACTCGAATAGAACTTTGCCGTTGCTGGATTTCTTGCCGCCCACAAAGAATACGATGTCGTTTTGTCTGGCAAACTCCTGAATGTGCCTGCTACGGCTGGAAACCTGGCGACAAATCGTATCTTTCCACACAAATTCCTGCCCTTTGAAGCGTTTTTGGATTTCTTCCACCAGTTGGGCAAACTCCTCTACATCTTTGGTTGTCTGAGAGAAGAGGTAGGTGTTCTTCGTAAGGTCCAGTCGGTCCACATCTTCCAGATGCTCAATCACAATGGCCGTGTTCTTTGTTTGCCCCTCCAGACCTACCACCTCGGCGTGGCCTGGCTTGCCGAAAATCACTATCTGGCTGTCAGAGCGGCCTCGTATTGCTTCGTATTGTTTGCGGATGCGCTTCTGTAGCCCCAACACCACAGGGCAACTGGCGTCGATTATTTCTATGTCGTTTTCTCGTGCTGTCTCATACGTGGAAGGTGGCTCTCCATGGGCGCGCAACAACACTTTCACTCCATGCAAGTCTGCCATCTGCTCGTGGTCGATAGTCTTCAGGCCCAAGGCCGCCAAACGATTCACTTCCTGACCATTGTGCACAATATCACCAAGGCAGTAGAGCGAACCGCTATGACGCAACTCTTCCTCCGCCTTGTCGATGGCGGTCACCACACCGAAGCAGAAACCCGATTCTTTGTCGATTGTGACCATAGAGATGTTGTCAATGGAAAATGGGAAATTTATATATGGGAGCGGAAGATCCGAAGCACTTCCTCCATTTGCTGTTCGCGAGTCATGGCGGAATTGTCGATGACCACGGCATCTTCAGCCTGCCGAAGAGGCGATTCGGCACGATGCGTATCGCGGTAATCGCGGTCTTTTACATCAGCAAAAACATCGTTGAAATCGGGGTTTTGGCCCTTTTCCACCAATTCGTCGAAACGGCGCTTAGCACGTATCTCCGGAGAGGCGGTGAGGAAGAGTTTGAGCTCAGCTTTCGGGAAAACCACCGTACCGATGTCGCGACCGTCCATCACCAGACCTTTGTCTTTTCCCATGGCCTGTTGCTGCGCCACCATCGCCTTGCGCACAAAACCGATGGTGCTAATCTGCGAAGCGGCATTACCCACTTCGAGAGTGCGAATCTGAGATTCTACATCTTCCCCGTTCAGGACAGTATGTTGCGTGCCGTCTGCCTGCAAAGCAAACGAGATTTGAATATCATTGATATGCGCCAGAAGCCAAGCTTCGTCCACGTTGTCCATCGTGAATGGTGCATTGCGGAGTACGTATAGTGCCACACAGCGGTACATCGCACCCGTATCCACATACTTGTAACCCGCAGCCTTGGCCAGTGCCTTGGCTATTGTGGACTTACCACACGACGAATAACCGTCTATCGCTACAATGATTCTCTTATCCATAACAGTCCTTCTATTTCATAAATTGGTTCACATCCAGACTCAGCGAGAACTGGAACGTATAGTTGGAGCGCGTGTATTGGCTGGCTGCCACTCCGGCGCGCACACCTTTGATGTTAATACCTGCGCCCAACGCAAATCCCGCCAGCGATTTCTGTTCCACGTTGGCTCCGGTGTCCACCAGGTTTAACTCCTGGCGACGGCGGTGATTATACGACAGGGTAATCCAGAACTTGTTCGACCTTGGCACAATGTCAATTGCCCAAATAGTGTGGCGAAACAGCATGTCGTACCACTTGGCGTTGGTAGTGGTGTAATATTTCACCTTTTCATCCCCTTTTTTGATGCCTATATTGGCCGTTTGATAATCAAGGTTCCAGCGCTGCAGGTTGTGGGCCGTAAAACAGAAACGGATAGGTGCGTGCGGCAATTTGTAACTGAGTCCCAATTGCAAATTCAAGGGAAGCATCTCGAGTCTGGAATCGCCGTTTTCATCGGTAAAAAAGCCCTTCAATTGCCAACCTATATTCTGCAGCGAAAGGCCCACATCCAGTCCTTGACCCGGTAGCACAAAATGTCCTCCTACATCTGCGCCCAAAGCAAACGAGTTGTACACCTCGTAGGCCGAGATGACGGGTTTGAGGGACACGCCCACTGTGAACATCGG
The DNA here is from genome assembly GCA_900321775.1 of uncultured Bacteroidales bacterium. Lineage (GTDB taxonomy): Bacteria > Bacteroidota > Bacteroidia > Bacteroidales > Paludibacteraceae > Colicola. The sequence goes on along the minus strand of ONXE01000069.1, from coordinate 4,478 downwards.
ACCCAACTGGCGCGCGTATGCGATGTTTATAAGAATGTCCTGCGCTGTAAACGTGCCGCCGGGCAGGTTTCCATACTCGTCGGCATACTTCATCGAACCATAGTTCAAGTAGTGTATTCCGCCTGCAAAATAGTTGTGCTCATAGTTTTGGCTATAAGCCACCGAACCGAAATGCTGCGAAGCGCCATAGTATCCGTAGCCTAATTCAATTACCTTGTCTGTACTGTCGGAGAGGAGAGCCGGGTTGCACATAAAAGCAGACAACTCGCCTTCGTTGAGACTCACATTACTCCCGCCCAACGCATTCATACGAGCCGACGCAGGCAAACCCAGGAACGAAAAAACGCTCGCTCCTGCCTGTGCCGAGGCCGTGCCGCTTACCAGCACAACCAACAACACCGTCGATATGTATTTCTTCAAACGCACCTCGTCGGTTTAATCAAATCGGCTGCAAAGGTACTGCTTTTTTTTCACATTTGCAAACTTTTTTCAAAAAAAACAAACAAAAGAATTATTTTACGGGCCAAATCCTTGCTTATGTCAAGTTTTCTTCGTAACTTTGCAGGCGAAATTATCATAACAAACACTATGAGCGAACCTCCATCATGCTGCTACTTGCAAACGAGTTAGGACCGGCAAAAACGCATTTTTTCGCAAACAAATGCATGGTTTCTTCATTTTTTTACTTTTTTTCTTGCATATATCAGAAAAAAGCAGTAACTTTGCACCGCCATACGTCTGTATGGCCATTAGGAACGCACACAACTAATAATAAACAATAAAACTGAAAAACTAATGTGGTTAACTGATTCCTCAATCGGACGTAAACTCGTAATGAGTATTACGGGCACCTGCTTGGTGCTATTCCTGCTCTTCCACGCATCGATGAACATCGCGCTCATCTTCTCGGAAGACGCTTACAACTGGATTTGCAGAATGCTGGGAGCTAACTGGTATGCGCTGATCGGCACCGCCGGATTGGCACTGCTGGTGCTGCTTCATTTTGTGTTCGCAATCATCCTTACTGTTCAAAACCGTCGCGCACGCGGCAATGACCGGTACGCCATCGAAGACCGCCAAAAGGGCGTAGATTGGGAGAGCCAGAACATGCTGGTACTCGGTATCGTTGTTGCTGGTTTCATCGTACTGCACTTGGCTAATTTCTGGTTTAAGATGCAGTTCCAGGAGGTGACAGAACTCAAGACCGGTGCCTTCGACCCACAAAACGGTGCGGCTTACGTCAAGTACCTGTTCACCGGCTTGTACGACCCCGCACAAGTTGTAAACCCCGAGCTGCTTACCATGCCGGATTGGGCACATCCTCTCTACTGCTGCCTGTATCTGGTTTGGCTGCTCGCCATCTGGTTCCACTTGACTCATGGTGTATGGTCCGCTCTTCATACTATGGGCCTGAGCAGCAACATATGGCTGCCACGCATCAAAGTCATCGGTAATATTGTTGCTACGATTGTAGTTCTCATGTTTGCCGCTGTAGTAGTTTACTACCTGGGCATGTGCATCGGGGCGAAACTTGCTTAACCCTTAAATGATTGAAACTATGGCAAAGAAAGAAGAAATAAAGGCTGCAGTACAAGAGGCAGCTGAGAAAGTACAAAAGAAAGCCGCTGAAATTGCAGCTGATCCCATGGTTCAAGAGACATTGAAGAAAGCCGGGGAAATGGTGGATTATGCCAAGGAAAAAGCTGCTGAAACCATCAAAGAAACAGCCGAAGAGCTAAAGGCTCGCGCCGAGAAACTGGCGGACCGTGCGGAGGTCAAAGAGGCCGCTGCCGCTGCAACAGAAGCGATGTCCAAAGTGGGCAAAGCGGCCATGGCCGCCGCTGAGGTGATGACCACTCCTTCCGAGAAAAACGTCAAGGTCATCACTCCTGAGATGGCCAAGATTCCTGCTGGTCCGCTGGAGAAGAAATGGACCAACTACAAGGACCACCAGAAACTCGTCAACCCCGCTAACAAACGCAAACTGGACGTGATTGTAGTCGGAACAGGATTGGCCGGCGCTTCCGCTGCTGCATCACTGGCAGAGATGGGCTTCAACGTGCTCAACTTCTGCATTCAGGATTCGCCTCGTCGCGCACACTCTATCGCCGCACAAGGCGGTATCAACGCAGCCAAGAACTATCAGAACGACGGTGACTCGGTTTACCGTCTGTACTACGATACCATCAAGGGTGGTGACTATCGCGCTCGCGAAGCCAACGTATATCGTCTGGCTGAGGTCAGCAACAACATCATCGACCAGTGCGTGGCTCAGGGCGTCCCGTTTGCACGCGAATATGGTGGCTTGCTGGACAACCGCTCTTTCGGCGGTGCACAGGTTAGCCGTACCTTCTATGCCAAAGGCCAGACCGGTCAGCAGTTGCTACTCGGCGCTTACTCCGCTTTGAGCCGCCAGATCGGCAAAGGCAAAGTGAAGATGTATACCCGCTATGAGATGCTCGACATCGTCATGATTAAAGACGAGAACGGCGAACCGCGTGCACGTGGTATCATCGCACGCAACCTCGTAACCGGACGCATCGAGCGCTTCTTCGCTCACGCAGTGGTGGTTGGTTCCGGCGGCTACGGCAACACCTTCTTCCTCTCCACCAACGCAATGGCTTCCAACGGCTCTGCTGCTATGCAGATGTACCGCCACGGAGCATATTTTGCTAACCCCTGCTACGCACAGATCCACCCGACCTGTATCCCCAAGCACGGCGATTTCCAGTCCAAACTGACCCTGATGTCCGAATCGCTTCGTAACGACGGACGTATCTGGGTGCCCAAGAAACTCGAGGATGCCAAGAAACTGCAGGCCGGACAAATCAAGGGACGCGACATCCCCGAAGAGGACCGCGACTACTACCTTGAGCGCCGTTATCCCGCATTCGGTAACCTCGTTCCGCGTGACGTGGCTTCACGTGCAGCCAAAGAGCGCTGCGACGCTGGCTTTGGCGTGAACAACACCGGACTGGCTGTGTTCCTCGACTTCTCCGAGGCTATCCAGCGTCTGGGCAAGGACGTGGTGGCTCAGAAATACGGCAACCTCTTCCAGATGTACGAGAAAATCGTGGATGAGAACCCATATGAGAACCCGATGATGATCTTCCCCGCTATCCACTACACCATGGGTGGTATCTGGGTGGACTACGAACTCATGACATCTGTCAAGGGTCTGTTCTGCATCGGCGAGGCCAACTTCTCCGACCACGGAGCCAACCGTCTGGGCGCTTCTGCACTGATGCAGGGTCTGGCCGACGGATATTTCGTACTGCCGTACACCATCCAAAACTACCTCAGCGACCAGATTGGCGTGCCTCGCATGAGCACCGACCTGCCCGAGTTTGCCGAGGCTGAGAAAGCTGTAGAGGCTAAGATTCAGAAACTGATGTCCATCCAGGGCAAACGCTCTGTGGATAGCATTCACAAAGAGCTGGGTCTCATCATGTGGGACTTCGTAGGAATGGGTCGTACCGCTGAGGGCCTGAAGACCGCCATCAAGAAAATCGACGAAATCAAGAAAGAGTTCTGGTCCAACGTCTATATCCCGGGCAAGGCTGATGCGCTCAACAACGAGCTCGAGAAAGCACTCCGCCTGGCCGACTTTATCGAGATTGGACGACTCATGGCTGTGGATGCCCTGCATCGCGAGGAATCCTGCGGCGGACACTTCCGCGAGGAGTATCAGACTCCCGATGGCGAGGCGCTGCGTCAGGACGACAAGTTCTCGTATGTTGGTTGCTGGAAATACAAAGGCGAAGACGCAGAGCCAGAGCTCATCAAAGAGCCTCTCGACTACGAGTTCACCGAGCGTAAGACCAGAAATTATAAAGCATAACTATTTAATGCATCGTCAAAATGATTGAACTGATATTTTCAATTTTTGCACTCTGCTTCGGCCTGTATTCATTGTATCTTTGGATTGCAGGTAAAACCGATAAGTTTGGGAAACTTGAACCCATGAAAAAGATGTGGGGTGAGAAAGTCGGCACTGTGTTACATATTTTTGGATATGTGGTAGTACCATTATTGGTAGGTATCTTCCTTTTAACGATGTATTTTTTAGAGAAACAATAATCAGTAATTCATACAACAATGGATAAAAATATCAATATCAAAGTTCGTGTTTGGCGTCAGGCCGGACCAAAAGCACAAGGTCATTTCGAGACCTACGAACTGAAGAACATTTTCCAGGGCGCTTCGTTCCTGGAGATGATGGACATCCTCAACGAACAACTGATTGCTGAGCACAAAGACCCCATCGCTTTCGACCACGATTGTCGAGAGGGTATCTGCGGTATGTGCTCGCTGTATGTCAACGGACACCCGCACGGACCCGACCAGGAGGTAACAACCTGCCAGCTCCACATGCGTCGTTTCCATGATGGCGAGACTATCACGGTTGAGCCGTGGCGCTCGCGCGCGTTCCCTGTAATCAAAGACCTTATGGTGGACCGTGGCGCGTACGACAAGAT
>ONXE01000209.1 GCA_900321775.1 uncultured Bacteroidales bacterium | reverse complement strand
CGCTGAGCGCGGGGTTATCTTGTGCGGCGGGAGGCCGCGAGGTTATTCCATTCTATTTAGTATATCACGCAAAAAGACATCAGAGACGTTGTCATAATCCGCCTTATCGTAGATATAAATCAATTGCGACTTTGAAATCATCAGAGATTCGTACTTTCATAGCGAACGAAGGGTTGCAACAGCATCCTCTGCGCTCATGGCCGGCGCAGTTTCCACTTGATCCATACTACGTTTGATAGCGCGTGCAAGTTTGTATGTCTGCTCAAGAGACAGGATTCTGTTCCAGCGCCGTTGGCTCATTTGAACAGTCACCATATTGGGTCTCCGTGATACTGTTTTAGTTGCTGCCATAATACATCCGTTTAAAATCGGCTGCAAAGGTAATACTTTTCCTCGAAATATGCAAATAATTTTGAAAAAAAATACAGATAAGGAATATTTTTTGATAAAATGCTTGCGTATATGGATTATTTTTTGTAACTTTGCGGCGTCTTTTGTGTGTGCGAGTGACGCGCGAGGGCGTGCGGGCAATATAAAAGGCTGATAATGAAACATGAAATCGAAGAACAAACTAATTAACAACACAATATGAAAAAGATTTACATCATCGCCATGGCAGCAATCATGGCATTGTGCGCCACCGCAGCGTTGGCAGCAGAGAAGTTGGACCGTTTGGCCGCCAAAGAAGCCAAGAAACTGGAAAAAGAAGGATGGATGATTCGTCCGGGCTCTCTTCCGTTGGAGCAGCAGTTGCTGAAGAGTTACGAACTGCAGAGCAAGACTGATGAGGACCTGTACCCGCTGTACATCATGGGCGAGGCCACGTCGGTAGGCGAGAACTATGACGCCGCCAAAACCGCAGCCATCTCGCTGGCACTGAACAACCTGGCAGGTCAGATCCAAACCGAACTGACGGCTCTGATTGAGAACACCGTAGTGAACAAACAGCTGACAGCAGAAGAGGCCGTCTCGATTTCGGAGACGGTGATGACGAGTAAATCGCTGATTTCGCAGTCGTTAGGACGGACGATGCCGGTAATGGAGTGCTATCGTCTGAACTCGAAGAAGAACACGGAAGTGCTGGTTCGCATCGCCTACAGCCAAAAGAAAGCCAAAGCGCAAGCCCTGAAAGCCGTGAAAGAAGAGATGGAACGCAAGGGCGAGAAAGTGAACGAGCAACTGGACAAGATTTTGGGACTTTGAGAATTGAAAATTGAAAATTGAGAATTATTCATCGTGAAACGAAAGATAATCATTTTCGGGATACTGCTGATAGGATGGCAGGCGGCAGGAGCGCAGAGTTTGACAGAACGATACAAGTCGTTCGAGAAATCTGCGAAGAAGACCTACGCCGACTTCCGCGCAGAGGCCAACGCACGCTATGCGGAGCTTCTGGGGCAACCCTGGGAGCCACAAGAGGCCGACTCGACAGCGAAGGAGCCGGAGCGTCAGTTTGATCCTCCTGTGTACTATGAAGAGCCCAAGGAGTCGAAGCCGGCTCCGGAGGTAATCAAGTACGAGATGAACACGGCAGCAGTGGCGGAAGTGGCGGTACAGCCCCAGCCCGTCTCGCCGGTTCGGGAGAACAGACAACCTACAGAGACCATCAGTATCATGTTCTACGGTACGCCTTTGACGTTTCGTGCGCCCAAGTTGGCGGAACTGAAGCTGAAGCGTCTGAGTGACAAACAATATTCTGCGGCTTGGCAGACCCTGGCCGGAGAGGAGTTTGACAATCTGTTGTTTGACTGTCTGGCAGCGCGGGACAAGTATCAGTTGTGCGACTACGCGTACATCCTGATGCTGGAGGCGCTGAGCGAGAAGATATACGGCAAGACCAACGAAGCGGTGTTCCTGAAGGCGTTCCTTTATGCGCAGTCGGGCTACGCAATGAAGTTGGCCAACTCGTTGAACAGTAACCGTTTGTACATGCTGTTCGGCAGCAAGTACACGTTGTATAACCGCCAGATGTACACGCTGAACGGGATGCATTACTACCTGACAGAAGAGGGTCCGGACGACTTGTGCCTGAGTCGCGCCAGTTTCAGCAACGAACAGCCTTTCTCACTGCAAATCAACTACGACCTACGGTTGGCAAACGACTCGCTGAAGGCGCTGAAACGTGCTTCGGGTATGGGCATCGAATCGTCGCTGGAGGTCAACGAGCACCTGATAGATTTCTACAAGAGTTACCCTACGGGCAACATCGACGGCGAGCTGAGCACACTGTACGCCGTTTACGCCAATGCGCCGATGGAGAAAGAGATCAAGCAGACCCTGTACCCGGTGCTCAAGAAAGCCATCAAGGGTTACAGCGAGCGCGATGCGGTGAACAAACTGCTGAACTTTGTACAGACCGCTTTTGAGTACAAGTTCGACGAAGATGTCTGGGGACAGGACCGCATCTTCTTTCCGCTGGAGACGTTATATTACCCGTACAGCGACTGCGAAGACCGTAGTATCCTCTTTTCGCGCCTGGTTCGCGACCTGGTGGGCAACGATGTAGTATTGGTACTCTACCCCAACCATCTGGCAACAGCGGTGCGTTTCAACACCGACGTGAAGGGCGATTACCTGATGCTGGACGACCAGAAATATGTAATCTGCGACCCGACGTACATTCGTTCGTCCGTGGGTGACGCAATGCCAAAATACAAGGGTGAAACGGCACAATTAATCAAACTGCAATGAAAGTAAAGA
>ONXE01000020.1 GCA_900321775.1 uncultured Bacteroidales bacterium | reverse complement strand
ATAAAGCATACAGACAATGAAAAAGATCATTCTTAGTTTGCTCATCGCGCTCACGGCGACGATTGGCGCAAATGCCCAGACCCAGACATACGATTTCATCATGCCGGCGTACGATGTGGAATTGACGACAGAGCTATGGTACAAGTTGAGCGAGACCGCCACTGACAACCAGGTTAACTACGGTACAAAGACCGATGTGTACCTGGAGCGCACTCTTCTGGCGGGTGGCTGGAACACCTTCTGCGCTCCGATTAGTATCTCCAAGCAGAAGATGGAGACCGTCTTCGGCGAAGGAGTGCAGGTTAAGGAGCTCCGCAGTTCTAACTACGATAATGAGACGAAGGTCTTGACGCTGACTTTTGGAGACCCAGATCATATCGTTTCCGGCAGTCCTTACCTGATCAAACTGGGTGGCGAAGCGAATGTGGACCTGACCGCTGACGGCAAGGAGTTCGCTAACGTGGAACAGGACTGGCGCTCCAGACCCAACCAGACCACCTACGTGACCTTCCAGCCCGTGCTTGTGCCCGAGGAACTGCAGGGAGGTGACAAGAGCGTGCTCTTCGTTGCCAACGGCAACACGCTGACCTATCCCATCACCACAGGTAATATCAATGCTTTCCGCGCCTATTTCAAGCTTCTGGGCGACGCTGCTACAGGTGCCCCCGCCGCTTTCCGCATGGACTTCGGCGAGGAGACCGTAACCGGTATCCTCAACGTGGAGGCTTCTCAGGAAATGCGCCAGACCGGTATCTACACCATCGACGGCCGCAAGCTGGACCGACTGCCCAACATTCCGGGCGTATATATCGTCAACGGCGAAAAGCGAGTCGTAACGTTTTAATCAAGGGAGGACACAACTATGACGAAGAAGACATATATGCAACCCGCATTGAACGTGGTAGAGATTCATCATTCGGACATCCTCACGATTTCAGAGGTGAACAGCGGATATTATTACGACACAGAATGGCAGGACATCTTTAACGGCGGCTACGACAAGAACGGCGGCAACCAACAAAACGCCTGGTAATTCTCGAGTCGGACTATAGCCATACAAAAACAGAGGCACTCGTTTGAGCGCCTCTGTTTTTGTTGCGGGTTATCCGCCGAAGTTGTCGAAGCGGATATCCTGATCTTCCACGCCGAGAGAGTGGAGCAGGTCGAGCACGGTCTTGGCCATCATCGGAGGACCGCACAGGTAGTACTCACAATCTTCGGGAGCCTCATGCTGCTTGAGATAGGTGTCGCCCATCACCGGAGCTACGAAGCCCGGAGTATATTTGATTCCCGCTGCATCGGCCTTCGGGTCCGGACGGTCCAAAGCCAGATGGAAATGGAAGTTGGGGAAATCTTTCTCCAGTTGCAGGAAGTCGTCCAAGAACGGAATCTCCTCCAGCGCACGTGCGCCATAGAAATAGTGCATCGGACGCTTGCGGTCTTCGTCGCTGACGCCATGACCCTTGAGCATATGCATGATCTGTGCGCGCAGCGGAGCCATACCGGCACCACCGCCGACCCAAATCATCTCCTTGCCCGAGCCATAGACAGGACGGAACTCGCCGTAAGGGCCGCTCATGATAACCTTGTCGCCCGGCTTGAGCGAGAAGATATACGACGAAGCGATACCCGGGTTGACGTCCATGAAGCCCGGACCTTGCTCTTTGGGCTTGAACGGCGGCGTAGCGATACGCACGTTCAGGGTGATGATGTCGCCCTCGTCGGGGTAGTTGGCCATCGAGTAGGCACGGATGGTGTCTTCGGGGTTCTTGCACTTGAGGCCGAACAGCCCGAATTTCTCCCATGCGGGCAGGTACGTATCGCCGATGAGCGACTTGTCGAAGTCCTTGTCGTAGTCGATGCAGTCGAACTTGGGGATGCGAATCTGCGCGTACGAACCGGGCTGGAAGTCCATGTGCTCGCCCTTGGGCAGCGCCACTTTGTACTCCTTGATAAACGTAGCCACGTTCTTGTTGCCGATCACAGTGCACTCCCATTCCTTGACGCCGAGAACCGACTCGTCCATCTTCAGTTGCAGGTCGTTCTTCACCTTGACCTGGCAACCCAGACGCCAATGGTCGTTCTGCTGTTTGCGCGAGAAATGTACGGTCTCGGTCGGCAGAATCTCGCCGCCGCCTTCCAGTACCTGACATTTGCACTGACCGCACGAACCCTTGCCACCGCAAGCGGAAGGCAGGTGAACGCCGGCGTTGTTGAGCGAGGTCAGCAACGTGCCACCTGCCGGCAGGTTATACACCTTGTCGCCGTTGATGGTCACTTTCACATCACCGCTGGCCACGAGGAAACGCTTGGCTACCAGCAGAATCACTACGAGGAGCAGTATCACTACGAGGAATACTGCAACAGAAAGCAAAATTTGTGTCATATCCATAGTCGTATCCTCCTTAGATCTTGAGTCCGCTGAAGCACATGAAAGCCATAGCCATCAAACCTACAGTGATGAAGGTGATGCCCAGGCCTTGCAGGGGTTTGGGGACGTCGTTATACTCCATTTTTTCACGTATTCCGGCCAATGCTACGATGGCCAGCAGCCAGCCTATACCGCTACCCAGTGCGTAACTCAGCGCGTCACCGATGCCGGTGATGGCTTTCGGGTCAGCGGCGTCCAGCAGGATTCGCTGCTGCATGAACAGGGATGCACCCATGATGGCGCAGTTCACCGCTATCAGCGGCAGGAAAATACCCAGACTGGCGTACAGCGAAGGCGAGAATTTCTCCACAAACATCTCCACAATCTGCACGATGGCAGCGATAACGGCGATGAACAGGATAAAACTCAGGTAACCCAGGTTCAGCGGGTCGAGCACCTTGACCTGCAACAGGTAGTTGACAGGCAGGGTAATCAGCAGCACAAACGTTACTGCCACGCCCAAACCGAGGGAGGTCTTTACGTTCTTGGATACGGCCAGATACGAGCACATTCCGAGGAACGTAGCGAAAATCATATTGTCGGCGAAGATGCTTCGCACGAATAAACTAATCATGTGTTCCATTACTTGCCCTCCTCTTTATTGAGACTGCGGTGAGCCCAGATTACACATCCTACGAGAATGAGCGCCATGGCAGGCATCACCATCATTCCGCAGTTTTCATACACACCACCGTTGGCCACGTACCAGCTCTCGGGGATGATACGGAAGCCCAGCAGGCTGCCGCTGCCCAGCAGTTCGCGAACAAAGGCTACAACTACCAGTATCCACATGTAGCCGAAACCGTTGCCCAGACCGTCCAACAGCGAGTCCAGAGGACCGTTGCTCATGGCGTAGGCCTCCAGGCGACCCATCAGGATACAGTTGGTGATAATCAGACCGATATACACCGACAACGCTACGCTCACGTCGTAAGCGAACGCCTTCAGAATACCGCTAACCAGCGTCACCAAGGCGGCTACTACCACCAGTTGCACGATTATACGGATACGGCTCGGGATAGTGTTACGAAGAGCCGAGATAACTACGTTGGCCAGTGCCACGATGATCGTCACGGCGATACCCATCACCAGCGCAGGTTTCAACTGCACCGTCACAGCCAAAGCAGAGCAGATACCTAAGATCTGCACCACCACGGGGTTGTTCTTATTCAGAGGACCAAGGAAGGCCTCGCGCGTTTTTTCAGATAGAAGTGCCATACTTATTCCTCCTCTTTAATTGATTGTTCACTAATCTCATCGGTCTCACCGGTTTCACCGGTACTACTATTCACTCCTTCAAAGAAACCCTTGTCGGCAAAGGCCTGAATAGACGTCAGAATCATGGTCTCCACACCTTTCGACGTGATGGTAGCGCCCGAGATGGCGTCCACTTGGTCCATGCCGTCGGCGGTCTGACCGGCTTTCATGATAGCCACACCCACGAACTTGCCGTCGCGCAGCAGATGCTTGCCGATGAACTGGTTCTGGAAGGCCTCCGTCTTGATCTCACCACCCAGACCCGGAGTCTCGCTCTCGTGGTCGAAATAGGTGCCGTAGATGGTGTTCTTGTCCTCGTTGAGGGCTATATAACCCCAGATGCCGCCCCACAGACCGGCTCCGCGAACGGGCAGGATATACTTCTCACTGGCTCAGTGCCACGTTGGCGTCCTGACGGGGCTTCAGTGCCGCGTTGGCCAGGGCCAGCAGGAATGCTACGATAATTACCAATACCGCAGCATAGACAATGGTATACACATTGCTGTTTGTATTAATCTTAGCCATAGTGTTGATAATTATTTGAGGCGTTTGGCACGCTTGTTAATATTAGCTTGTACGACGCACCAGTCGATAAGCGGTGCGAAGCAGTTACCCAGCAGGATAGCCAACATCATGCCCTCGGGATAACCCGGATTGAGGACGCGGATGACAATAGCCATACAGCCGATGAGCAGACCGTAGATCCACTTGCCGCACTCGGTACGAGCCGAAGTGACGGGGTCGGTGGCCATGAACACGGCGCCGAAGCAGAAACCGCCGGTCACCAGGTGCATGTACCACGGCATGTTGGCTGCAGCAGTGTCCACGCCGCCTACGTTGAACAGGAGGGCAGTCAGTGCACCACCGGCAAACACGGCCGTCATGGTCTTCCAGCTGGCCACGCCGGTCATCAGAAGCAGACATGCACCCAACAGGATAGCGATGACGCTGGTCTCACCTACAGAACCCGGGATAAGGCCGATGAAGGCGTCCCAGAAACCTATCGGCTGACCCAGCGTGTTCACAATCTGGTGCGTAGGCTCGGTAGCGATGGCAATCTGTCCCAGCGGCGTTGCGCCCGAGAAACCGTCCACCAGCGCCTGACCGTTGTCCCAGCCCCACGTGCCCTCGGTGCGCACAAAGGCCTTGTCGCCCGTCATGTGCGTCGGGTACGCAAAGAAGAGGAACGCGCGCGTGATAAGTGCTACGTTGAAGATGTTGTAACCCGTACCACCAAACACCTCCTTGGCGAAGATGACGGCAAAAGCAGTAGCTACTGCCACCATCCACAGCGGCGTGTTGATGGGTACAATCAGCGGGATAATGAAACCCGTTACCAGGAATCCCTCGGCAATCTCTTCGTGTTTCCACTGGGCAACAGTGAATTCGATGCCGAGACCTACTACATAAGAAACGATGATAAACGGCAGCACAGCCAGCAGACCGAAGGCAAACGTTGCCCAGAAGCCCGCGTCCCCGCCAGTGGCAAGGAAATGCTGGTAACCGACGTTATACATACCGAAAAGCATGGCCGGAACCAACGCCAGAACAACCATAATCATGGTGCGCTTCGAGTCGTTGGCATCGTGAACCTGCGCCCCAAGACGCTTCGCTGTTGTGTTCGGTGTGAACAGGAACGTGGCAAAGCCATCGTACAGCGACCACAGGGCATGAAGCTTCCCGCCTTCCTCGAAGTGCGGACGAATCTTCTCTGAAATGTCGTATAGTTTGTTAAACATAAGCCTTATTCCAATTCGTTTTTCATATTGTCCAAAGCCTGACGTACAATGGCTTGCAGCGGCATTTTGGACGTACATACATACTCACACAAAGCGAAATCTTCGGGTGCTACTTCGTAGGCTCCAAGCGCCTCCATGCGGTCCAGGTTGCCTGCAATCATAGCCTTAATCAAGTACTCGGGATAGATGTCCATCGGGAACACTTTGTCGTACTCCCCGCTGGCGATGATGGCACGACGGCCACCCAGCAGACGGGCATCGAAGTTGAAGTCTTTCCAGCCCAACTTGGCCATCCATTTGCCCATCACGGCATTGTTGGCGGAGTGGTTGGTAAAGCGCGGCATGATCCAGCCCATGAAGTCGCGGGCCTCGGTCCCTTCGGGAATGACGGTCAGTTGGTTGCACGTAGGCTCCATGATCTCGTCCATCTCCACCTGATGACCGCTCAGCACGTTGCCTTCTACCAGACGAACGGCTTCGCCGCTGAGGATGTTGCTCTTCAGGATAGCACTTACGGGCATACCCGGCAGCATCTTGTAGTACGCTTTCTCTACAGCCAGAGGACCGGTCAGCGCCACCAGACGCGTCATGTCCACGATACCTTTCGTCATCAGTCGACCGATAATCAGCAGGTCCTGCGGGGCGATTACATACACGGTCTCGCCTTTGTTGACGGGGCAAACGTGGTTGATTTGTACACCTGCGTTACCTGCAGGGTGGGGTCCTGCGAACTCTACGATAGTGCAGTTCTTCAGCAAACGCCAGTCGGTAGCAGCTGCGCCAAAACGTACGCCCACATACACGGGCGCAATCAGAGCAAGCGCATTCACTGCAGCCTGAAGCGTCGATTCCTGACCTTTGAGCACGTACTCGTAATTGGGCGCCAACGGCGCACTGTCAAACGAGGAGATCCAAATGGCCTTCGGACTCTTGGTCGGGTTGGCAATGCAGTCGTACGGACGCTGGCGGAGATAACTCCACACACCCGCTTTCATTAGCAGTGCCTTCACCTCCTCGCCCGTCGTAACGGCGGTGTCGTACTTCGTGTACGCAATCGTCGAATCGGCTTCAATGGTGATGCTCATGATCTTCCTTCGCTCGCCGCGGATGATGGCTTGTACCTTTCCGCTAACAGGCGAAGCAAAGCTCATCTCCTCGAACTTCTTGTCGCGGAAAAGCGGATCACCCGCCTTCACGACATCGCCTTCATGCACAGCCAACTTCGGCTTGATTCCGGCGTAGTGGTCCGGACAAATGCTGAACACGTCAGGGCGAGATACGCTTTTCAGCTCTTCCTGCGCCCTTCCGTCTAACGGCAAGTCCAAACCCTTTGTCAGTTTGATCACTTTGTTCATTGTTTTATATTTAGTTAACTATTTGCTTTCGCTACCTTTCGGATTCTCTTCCGGCTGTTGGGGAGCATCCGGCCCTTCCGGAACGCGTTGCGGCGCCCATTCGCCTCCCGGCACGCCGTACATGGCAATCGGCCTTACCCCGTACATGCAATGTATGGTCGTGTCGATGTACGTGCTGTCGTCGCCGGGTAAGTCGGGTACGCCGTATTTCACGAGGTATCCGCAGGAGTGACAACCGAGCAATCCTAACATTGCTACAATCAGCGCGTTGATTTTCAATAAGATACGTTCTTTCCTTTTAGCCATAATTATGCAATTTAATCTTTTGCGGCTGCAAAGTTACAACTTTTTTCTGAATTGTGCAAGAAAATTGACATTTTTCTTTAGAAAAATAAAAAATGCAAACTATACTTACCACTCCTGCCTGCAACGCAAAGCAGCGCCAGCCCAAGCCAACGCTGCCTCTCTTCTATAGTCCTATTTGGGGGGCGGGAATCAGTGGGAGCGTTTGAAGTGTGCCGACAAATTGACGTTTTTCTTCAGAAAAATATAGAAAATGCCAACAGAACTCAGCACTCCGATGGTCATGCCGACGGTTACGTCCAAGAGGAAATGTTGGCTCAGATAGATGCGCGAATAGCCTCCGAGCGCGGCGAGAATCAGACAAATCAAGCCCACTTCCTGCTTGCAGGGCGCTTTGGGCTCTTCGGCGTAGAGGAAAGCCAGTGTGGCGAAAAACGCGAAGAACGCGGTGGTGTGTCCTGAAGGGAAGGAGTGCCAACTGTGCAGTTCCACGGCCTCAACGAGGCTTTGTTGCCACGCATCGTACAGCCCCGGGTGAGTGCCCGCCAGATCCTCGAAGACCAGTTTGGGACGCGGCAGGTTCCAAAAATACTTCACGACGTGCGTGATGATGGCCGAGAGACCCTCCGTTGCACCCAACACTGCCGACCAAACGGGCCTGCGACAGAGTAGGGGAAGCAGCATCAGCACGTACATCGGCCAGTTGCAGAAATGCGTGTAATGGAAGAAGAAACTGTTCAGCCACGCCGTATGATAGCGGTTGAGCAGCAGGTGCAGTTCCTCCTTGGGAACGAGACAGATGGCCAATACCGCCACAACGGACAGCAACAGCCAACCTGTCAGAAACGCCGCATTACGCCGGCAGAAATCGGTAAATGTCGTCTTCATTTTTGTCATTTCGAACGTTTGCGGCTGCAAAATTAGTGTTTTTTTTTGACATGTGCAAGTTTTTTTGGGGAAAAAACGCGGAAAAGTTTGGGCAATTTGCAGGGCCATTGTCAAAATTCGGGGATGGTGCGATTGAAAATCAATGGTTTACGCGTGCTATTTTGCTAATCGTCCCAAGACCGTCTCATGGTGTATGCAAGATGTATGCATGATGCACGCTGTTTCTCTGCCTGAAACTATTCGAAAAACGCCTGAGAGAAGAAGTCGTTTCACCGCGCAATTATAACAAAGGTGTGCATAAAACGTTCGCAAAAATGCCGCTTTGTGCAAAGAATTACGGAATTTTCGAAAAAAATTGTGCAAAAATTGACGTTTTTTGTGCAAACGCTTGCATAATTAAAAATATTTTACTATCTTTGCACCGATTTTCACAGACTGTATTATGGAACGTTGGATGGCGATATGGAACTGGTTTTACCGTTACGTGCTGAATAAGTACGTAGTGACGCTGGTGATTTTTGCTATTGTGTTGACGTTCTGTGGAGAACAATCGTTGCTCCGACGTGTTGAGCGCGCACACGAAATCAGTGAGAAAGAACAGGAGTTGGGCGCGTATCAGGAGGCGATTAAGGAAACGAATGCGCAAATAGAGCGCATGAATGCTTCCACCGAGAACCTGGAGCAGTTTGCCAGGGAGCAATATTTCATGCATGCAGACAATGAAGACGTATATATAGTGAACGAGCAATGAAACGAATTACCATTAAAGACATCGCGCGTGAGATGGGTATAGCGGCCTCGACTGTGAGTCGGGCGCTGCAGAATCATCCTGACATCTCCGAAGCCACGCGCAAAGCTGTGAATGCCTACGCTCATGAGCACAACTACAAGCCGAACATCATGGCTTCGAACCTCAGAAAAGCCAGTAACACCACTGTGGGCTTGCTGATCCCCAGTGCCACCAACTTTTTCTTTGCACGCGTCTTGAAGGGCGTGGAGAAAGTGGCGGCGGAGACGGGCTACAACATCGTTATCAGCCAGACCGACGACGACCCCGAGCGCGAGAAAGCCGCAATCCGTTCGCTCGTGTCGCTGCGCGTGGCAGGCGTGCTGGGCTGTCTGAACAACTCCCTGGAGGTATGCGAGATGTTGCGCGAAGTGCTGGAGGACGAGATGCCGCTGGTGTTGTTCGACCGCTTACTGCCCGTCGAGTGCGACCAGGTCATCTCCGACGACTTCGGCGGGGCGTTTCGTGCGGTGGAGTACATGATTCACTCGGGCGCCAGACGCGTGGCTTACTATAGCTCGACACTGAGAGAACACACCGGCGCTGAGCGTTTCCGCGGATACAAAGAGGCGCTCAAGAAATACGATATCCCCTTCGACGAGCGCCTGGTGCTGGACTGCAGCCACCGCGAGGATGCGATGATCATGACGCCTGATTTCATCCGCACCGTGGGCGTCCCCGATGCCATCCTGGCCACCAACGACCAGACCGCTGCCGGTATCCTGCAGTCGGCTAAGATGCTGGGAATCAGCGTGCCGGACCAGATGCAGCTCTGCGGATTCAGTAACGACATGATCACCCGCCATACCGACCCGTTGCTCTCCACCGTGCAGCAGCATGCACGCGAGGTCGGCGAAGAGGCGATGCGTCACCTGCTGTCCCGAATAGAGGAGAAAGAGGCGCCGGCACCACCACAGACGATGATTATGCCGACTGACCTTATCGTTCGCGAAAGTACACATTAATGTTTGACAACCAGAATAATAGATACGATGCTACACTACAGTCCCTGGAAAACAGAACAAACGGAATTCGACCCCCAAAGCGAGGTGCAGATTGAGGAACAACTGGCGTTCTCCAACGGCTATATCAGTCAATATGCGTTTTTCGAAGAGCCTTACACGGGCCCGCAGCACGTGGGCACGTTTATAGAAGGTATTCATCGTGCGGGCACCACAACTCCGTTGGAGATACCCAACCCGTCGATTGTGTCGCTGCGTTTGGACGATGAGCGTCTGGATCTGAACCATTGGCACGTGGAGAAATTCTACCGCTGCCTGCACAAAGGTGATGTCATTTTGGAGCGCCGCTTTACCGCCACTTCGCCCAAAGGCTATACGGTAGAGGTGGCCGCCGAGCGACAACTGAGTGTGAAAAATCCGCATTTATTGGAAACAACCTACACGGTGAAATTCCTCAATTATACGGGCCTGATTTCGTTCATGACCTTGCTGGGCGAGGGCAACCATGCTGCAGACTGGTATCCGCTGCGATCCCTTATCAATGACGACATTGCGTATTCGTGGATTCAGGCCGCTGAGGGCGATTTACAGTTGTGCGCAGCGCAGCGACACACCTTCTACAAGAACGGATCCCTGCAGAGCGAGCGACCTATAAAAATCGACAAAAAACATGTGCTGGGCTTTGCCTACATGATTGATGTGTTCCCCGGCGATACGTTCACCATGAAGACCACCGTGGCCATAGTGGACAGCAATCGCTATCCCAAGAACGAACTCACTCGACGGGCGCTGGAGAAACTGCAATACCCGAGCATAGAGAAGGAATGATAGACAAACTGGTCAAAGAGCACACAATCCTGGGCATCGACCCGGGCACAACCTACATGGGCTACGGCGCGCTGCATACCCAGGGCAGCCAAGTCGAACCGCTGGAGATGGGGGTGCTGGATTTGCACAAAGTGGAGGACCACTATGCCAAGTTGCAGAAAATCTTCTTCTTTGTGCAGGAACTCATAGACCGCATCAAGCCCACGGAACTGGCCATTGAGACGCAGTTTGTGGACAAAAACGTGCAGACGATGCTCAAACTGGCCCACGGACAGGGCGTGGCTATCGCCGCTGCACTGAGCAAAGACATCCCCATCAACGAGTACTCGCCGATGAAAATCAAGATGGCCATCACCGGCAACGGACACGCTACCAAAGAGATGGTCGCGGACATGCTCCAGAGGGTCCTCAAACTCGAACCGTCCGCCCTGCCAAAAAAACTCGACGCAACCGATGCCTTAGCTATCGCCTACTGCCATTTTTTGCAGTTGGGACTGCCTCTGCGTACGGGTAAACCCGTAAAAAACTGGGCCGAATTTGCCCGACAAAACGCTTCCCGAATCCATAAATAAGCAAAAAAGTGCGTCTAAAGGTGCAAAAACTGCCATTTTTTGTGTAAAAAATGCTTAAAATGCAACCTAAATGTTGCAAATATCATTTTTTTTTTGTACCTTTGCAGAGCTTTTTGAAAAGTGTTCTTCTCAATAGCTCAAGAACTTATGTTAGACGCCTTTTATCAAACACACAAGTATCTGGTAGAGCACGTGGAATTCCCCGTGCGCCGACTGCTTATGGATGAAATCGATTGGCGAGATCGTCTGATCGGCATCAAAGGCAGCCGGGGATGTGGAAAAACATCCTTCCTGCTGCAGTACGCCAAGGAACATTTCGGCGGCAGTAGGGAGTGTCTGTACGTAAATTTTAATAACCTGTATTTCACCGAGCACACGCTGGTCGAGTTTTGTGGCGAGTTTGTCCGCGCAGGCGGCAAGACGTTGCTGATTGACCAGACGTTCAAGATGCCGGACTGGAGCGAACAGCTGATGAAATGTTACTATCTGTACACAGATTTGCATATCGTCTTCTCCGCCAGCCCGGTGATGCGCCTGGTGGAGGACAACAAAGAGATAGGCGACATCGTGTCGATGTACAACCTGCGTGGGTTCTCGTTCCGAGAGTACCTCAACCTGCAGGCGGGCACATCATTCGCGCCGATGCCCCTCGAGGACATCATCGAAAACCACCAGGAACTGGCCAAGATGGTGTGCGAAAAGGTGCATCCGCTCTGGTATTTTGCCGATTATCTGCAGCATGGCTACTATCCCTTCTCTCTGGAGAACCATTACTACATGGAGAACCTGCTGAAGGTAATGAACATGATGCTGGAGGTGGACGTCTTGATCATCAAGCAGATAGATGTGGCTTATCTGCAGAAAATCCGCACGTTGTTGCACGTGTTTATGCAAGAGACGCCTTGCAGCGTAAATGTGAGTAGTCTTGCCGAACGTATCGACACCAGTCGCGCCACGGCTATGAACTACATCAAGTACCTCAAAGACGCGCGACTCCTCAACTTGCTCTACACCGACGACAAGCAGTTCCCGCAAAAGCCGCAGAAAATCTATCTGCAAAACACCAACCTGATCTATTCCAATCCCCACCGTCAAGTCAGCGCTCAAATAGTGGCCGAGACCTTCTTTTATAACGCGTTACACGCGCTACATAAGGTAAACGCCTCGAACCGCAATGCGATGTTCTTCATCGACAACAAGTACTACTTCGACGTGCTGGACCGCATGCCCAACAAACAGCCTATTCGTCTCACGGCCCTGGCCGGATGCGAAAACACTGACGACAAACTAATCATCCCGCTCTGGCTGT
Organism: uncultured Bacteroidales bacterium; assembly: GCA_900321775.1. GTDB lineage: Bacteria > Bacteroidota > Bacteroidia > Bacteroidales > Paludibacteraceae > Colicola. Next base: position 7,142 of record ONXE01000020.1, on the reverse strand, counting down.
TTGGGTTCCTTTACTAACCATAAATCCCGCCAATGAAAAATCAAAAATCATATTCAATAAAACAACTATGGCAGAAAAGAAATTTATGACTTGTGATGGCAATACCGCCGCTGCGCATATCGCGTATATGTTCAGCGAGGTAGCTGCTATCTATCCTATCACTCCTTCGTCTCCGATGGCGGAGAATGTGGACGAGTGGGCCGCTCAGGGCCGGAAAAACATGTTTGGTGAGACTGTATTGGTACAGGAGATGCAGTCCGAGGCCGGTGCTGCCGGTGCCGTTCACGGCTCGCTGCAGGCTGGTGCTCTGACCACCACCTTTACCGCTTCCCAGGGTTTGCTTTTGATGATTCCGAACATGTACAAGATTGCAGGTGAGTTGATTCCGACCGTTTTCCACGTGTCCGCACGTACGCTCGCATCACACGCTCTCTGTATCTTCGGTGACCATCAGGACGTGATGTCTTGCCGCCAGACCGGTTTCGCGATGCTGGCCGAGGCATCCGTACAGGAGGTAATGGACCTGGCTGGAGTAGCACATCTCGCTACCCTCAAGAGCCGCGTGCCCTTCCTCAACTTCTTCGACGGTTTCCGCACCTCGCACGAGTACAACAAAGTGGAGATGGTCAGCCAGGAAGACCTCATGCCGCTGGTAGATCAGGACGCTCTTCGCGAGTTCCGTGAGCGCGCTCTCTCGCCTATGCGCCCCGTAATGCGTGGTATGGCTGAGAACCCCGACGTGTTCTTCGCTCACCGCGAGTCCTGCAACCCGTTCTACGACGCAGTGCCCGATATCGTTAGCGACTACATGGACAAAATCTCGGCTATCACCGGCCGCAAGTACCGCCCCTTCAGCTACTACGGAGCACCCGATGCCAAGAACATCATCATCTGCATGGGCTCCGCTTGCGAGGCTATCCGCGAGGTGATCGACTACAAGGCAGAGAAGGGTGAGAAACTCGGTATGATCAACGTACATCTGTATCGTCCGTTCTCGCTGAAATACCTCAAAGAGGCACTCCCGAAGAGCGTTGAACGCATCTGTGTTCTGGACCGCACCAAAGAGCCCGGCGCTAATGGCGAACCTCTCTATCTCGACGTTTGCGACGCACTCAACGAGCTTGGACTGAAGAACATCCTCGTGGTGGGTGGCCGCTACGGTCTGGGTTCCAACGACACCACGCCTGCCCAGATGCTGGCTGTGTTCGACAACCTCGCGCTCAAGGAGCCGAAGAACCACTTCACCGTGGGCGTTGTGGACGACGTAACCTTCCTCTCACTGCCCGTCGGAGAAGAAATCGCAATGGGCGACGCTTCCCTCTTCCAGGCTAAGTTCTACGGCCTCGGCGCTGATGGTACCGTGGGTGCTAACAAGAACTCCGTGAAGATCATCGGTGAGTCCACCGACAAATATTGCCAGGCTTACTTCAGCTACGACTCGAAGAAATCCGGCGGCTTTACCTGCTCCCACCTGCGTTTCGGTGACCAGCCGATCCACTCGACCTATTTGGTAACCACTCCGAACTTCGTGGCTTGCCACGTACAGGCTTACCTGCAGATGTATGACGTAACACGCGGTCTGCAAAAGGGCGGTACCTTCCTCTTGAACACCATGTGGGAAGGCGAGGAACTAGTGAAGAACCTGCCGAACAAAGTGAAGAAATACTTCGCTGACAATCAAATCAACGTATTCTATATCAACGCAACCAAGATTGCGCAGGAGATTGGTCTGGGCAACCGCACCAACACCATCCTCCAGTCTGCTTTCTTCCGCATCACTGAGGTGATTCCTGTAGAGAAGGCTGTCGAGGAGATGAAGCACTTCATCGTGAAGTCCTACGGCAAGAAGGGCGAAGATGTCGTTAACAAGAACTACGCTGCCGTAGATCGCGGTAACGAGTATCACAAACTGGAGATTGATCCTGCTTGGTCTAAACTGGAGGAGCAACCTAAGGTGTACACCGATGGCGACGATTTCATCAACAAAGTGGTTCGTCCTATCAACGCTCAGGACGGCGACTTGCTGCCGGTTTCTTCCTTCAAGGGCATCGAGGACGGTACCTGGTATTCCGGAACCGCCAAGTTCGAGAAACGCGGCGTTTCGGCATTCGTACCGAAATGGAACGCTGAGAATTGTATCCAGTGTAACAAGTGCGCCTATGTTTGTCCTCACGCTTGCCTCCGTCCGTTCGTAATGACCGCAGAGGAGAAAGAGGGCTTCAAGGGCGATGTAATCGAGATGAAGGCACCGGCTGCCATGAAGGGTATGTTCTTCCGCATCCAGGTGGGTGTGATGGACTGCCTCGGTTGCGGCAACTGCGTGGACGTTTGTCCCGGCAACCCCAAGACCGGCAAGGCTCTGTCTATGGTGGGCCTCGAAGGCGAACTGCCTGAGGCTGAGAACTGGCAATTCTGTGTGGAGAAAGTGTCCAGCAAACAGCACCTCGTGGACATCAGCCAAAACGTCAAGAACAGCCAGTTTGCTACTCCGCTCTTCGAGTTCTCCGGCGCTTGCTCAGGATGTGGCGAGACTCCGTATGTCAAGCTCATCGCACAGCTCTTCGGTGACCGCGAAATCGCTGCCAACGCTACGGGTTGTACTTCCATCTACTCAGGTTCTGTTCCTTCTACGCCTTACACCGTCAACGAGAAAGGTCACGGTCCCGCTTGGTCCAACTCACTCTTCGAGGACTTCTGCGAGTACGGTCTCGGTATGCAGATTGCACACAAGAAGATCAAGGAGCGCATCGCCCGCATCATGTCTGAAGCAATCGAGAAATGCGACAAGTGCTCCGACGAACTCAAGGCTATGTTCAAAGAGTGGATCGAGAACAAAGACAATGCCGAGGTAACCAAACGTCTCTATGAGCCGATGGTGGCTGCTATGGAGAAATGCGGTTGCGACTATTGCAAGCAGATCCTGCTCTACAAAGACCATATCGTTAAACGCAGCCAGTGGATCATCGGCGGCGACGGCGCTTCCTATGATATCGGCTACGGCGGTCTTGACCACGTAATCGCTTCCGGCGAAGATGTCAACATCCTCGTGCTGGACACCGAGGTTTATTCCAATACCGGTGGCCAGGCTTCCAAGGCTACGCCGCTCGGCGCTATCGCCAAGTTCGCTGCTTCCGGCAAGCGCGTGCGCAAGAAAGACCTCGGTATGATCGCTACCACCTATGGATATGTCTATGTGGCTCAGATTGCTATGGGCGCTGACCAGGCTCAGACTCTCAAGGCTATCCGCGAGGCTGAGGCTTATCCCGGACCGTCACTCATCATCGCTTACGCTCCCTGTATCAACCACGGTCTTAAGGCCGGTATGGGCAAGTCCCAGGCTGAGGAACAGAAGGCTGTCGAGTGCGGCTACTGGCACCTCTGGCGTTACAACCCAATGCTTGAGGGTGAGGGCAAGAATCCGTTCGAACTCGATTCGAAAGAGCCCAACTGGGATCTCTTCGACGACTACCTCAAGGGCGAGGTCCGCTTCGCTTCCGTGATGAAACAGTTCCCCGGCGAGGCTCAGGAACTCTTCGCTGCCGCCAAGGAGAACGCGCAGTGGCGTTACAAGAGCTACCAGCGTATGCTCGGTACCGTTTGGGCATAATCGCCTGATACATAAACAGAAAGAGGTGCGATTCGTCGCACCTCTTTTGTGTCGCATATTGTCATTGTTTGGAATCCTTCGTCATGCCGTCGAAGGCGTCTTCCACCTTGACTTTGTTTTTGTGCAAACCGATTCCCGCGGATACGGCTTCGATGAGACCGAATGCGAAATAGATATTACTGATGGGATTGAAGCCCCATGCCCACCATTCGACCACAATCCAAAGCATCAGGATGATGCCGCACGCTAACACCGCCCATTGCGCCAGCGGATGGTTTTTGAAGAGCAGCCAGGCGGCGCCCAGCTGCGTCAGACCATTTACCGCCAACAAGGCGAAGCCGGACCAGACAAAATCCTTAAAGAACACATCCGGCCACGGCATTTTGGCGCGCATGAGTTCCAGCAACGGTTCTCCGCCCCATGTCGCGCCTGTCGGATCAACCCACATCATCACCGCACCGCCTACTGCACCGATGCCGATGAACAAAGTCAGTATCTTTTGAAAGGTATTCATATTTAGCATCATTTATTCCTTATTTGGTCAAAAAGTATCCTGCGGCGACCAAACCGACGCCCAACAGAATGCTGCCAAGAATATAAAGCGCCAGCATGAGCCAGTTGCCGGACTGCATCAGCATGACACTTTCCTTCGAGAACGTGGAGAATGTGGTGAAACCGCCGCACAAACCTACAGAAAGAAAGAGAACCAAGTTTTGCGAGACATTGGGAACCCGGCAGAACAGGCCCCACAGCACCCCGATGAGCAAACATCCGAGTAGGTTGACGACAAAAGTCGCCCATGGGAATCCGCCGTCATATTTGAGAATCAGCGAAACCACGTACCGTAATGCCCCGCCGACGAAACTCCCTGCTCCTACGTATAGAATTTCTTTCCACATATTGTTTTTTGTGTTATCCTGTAACATTTGTTACATTTACTCAATCACAAAGCTGCGGGGATAGAAGTCGCTGTAGAATCGGCCGTCGGTGGCGGTGAACTTGAGCACGCAGTAATTCGGGTCGGTGACGCCGCCGGGATAGTACTGAGTGTCGCCTTTGCGCCAGATCATCTCTTTCGAAGCGGCGTCCGTGAGCACTTCCATCGTACCGCGCAGCATCATGCCCTTGAAACCTTTGGCATCGCAGAAATAGATGCTGGCCTTGGGGTTAGCCTTGTATTGAGCCACACGTATGGAGAATGTGTTGGTGGTGAAATAGAACGTCTTGATCCCCTCGCGTTTGCGTGGCTTCAACATGGCCTTGGTCCAAGGAAAACCTTCTTGGTCCACTGACGAGATGTAAGCGATGGGCAGTTTGTCGGCCATTGTGCCGATGAGTTCCTTCATCCCGGCCAAAGCGGGATTAGCATTCATGGCTTCATCGTTATTCACATCCAGCGTTTGGCGCCAACGCTTGAGCTGGGGAAAGTACGATTTCATCATGCCGATGTATTCCTCTTTGGTAATAGGTTTTTCTAACCCTTCATTGACGGCATTGACGAATTGAGCACAATGCTCAATCATCTCTTCCATCGTACAATCCTGCAGGAACTTGCCGTCCTTGTAGCAGTAGATGCAATAATCTTGATTCTTCGTGCCGTCGGCATTCGTACCGAGGACCTCCTCCGTGAGCGGCATGCCGCAGCTCTGGCAAAATTTCTGTTCCATATTATAATCTTTTCATTGTTTATCCGTTTTTCGGTGCAAAGGTACTGCTTTTTGGTGGAGGCTGAAAAGACAAAAATGATTTTTAATCAGATTCCTATTCGCGAATGTAAATCTTTTCTACTCCTTTCAAATGAAGATTGTCATTAAAATCAATATATTTCACCACAACACATATTTTTTTCGCTTTCTTATTGGCAGAACGAAATTCCTCAGCTGAGGTATAAATCATATCTCCAAGTGAAGATGTACGTTCAAATGGTTCATGCGAACCTGCTTTATACCACATTCTTTTTTTGTAATCCAAGGGATACTGCTCAGTAATAAATGCAGGTATTAGAGATATCTTTAATATCAAAGGAATTTCAACGCTATTATTTGTTTTTGGATTTATTGCAGTATCTAACTGCACTGCCCCGTCTTTCAAAAGTTTCAATAGATATTCCTTGATAGATTCGCCAATTATTGGAGAAGATGAAAATGCGCCATCTTGTATACTTACATCATTACTTGAAGCAATAGTAATTAACATTGGTCCTTTCCCTATTGTTTCCAAAGTGTTAACCAAAGAATCAATTATATCAATTATAGGTTGCTGATAGATAGCGTATTTCTTTTCAAACGGTTTTGGTTTTATTTTCTCTTCGAATTCTTCCATTTTTTTCTTCAAGATTGCTTCATCCTTTTTCTTTTGGATTAACGTATTGTATTCATCTAGTGACAATTCTTGAAAGAAGTCTAAAATATCCAACTTCGAGGAAGTACTTTCTATTCCGTCCCAGTTTACCAAAGTAATTATACGTCCATATCCGCTTATCCAATAACTTGTTTCTACAACTTGATGCTTTTTCTTCCCGATAAGATAAGTATTTTCTCTTGTTATTTTAACGGCTTTCCAAAATGACATATTGTGATATATGGAAGCATTTAGGTACACATATTCTGATGTACATTGATACTTCTCTCCTCTATATGATTCGGTCCAATTATATGGTTCATCTTCCTTTGGAAAAGCAAAAATTGTTAATCTATCTTGGTTGCGTGTGGTTCCTGTTAATATATTCTGCAGAATTTGAAAGTCTGAAATTACTGCATTCCCTTCTATATGGTATCTATATATGTTTTTTGCAGACATCTTTCCAATACCTATATACGCTTCCTCTACAAGGTAATTATCAAAATTTTGAGATTCAAAACTATACTGAGTCATTGAAGAGACATTTCCCTTGCTATCGAAAGAAGAATACGTTCGACAGCCAAAGGGATAAATGTAGTCTTCAAAATTTAAGTTGGAAGCACTACAAACTATTGTATAAGATAAAATGATAGCAAAAACTAATGTTAACCTTTTCATTGTATTATCATTTAAATTTTCTGCAAAATTACACCTTTTTTCTAATATATGCAAGAAAAAAGTGCGTTTTACCACCAATAACCGGCACTTTTGGAGGTGTTTTGGAAAGATTTTTGCGAAAAAAGGGCTGCGGTGGGGGAATTTTGCCACTCGGGGAAGGTGTCCGGGTTGGTGCGGATATGGTTGACGAGGGCGATGAGGAGATGGTAGTTGAGGGGTCGGCCAAGGAGGAGGTCGGCTTCAATACTTCGGAGCTGGGTCACGACGTAGAGTTCTTCGTTCGTAATGGTGCGGCGGAGGGCATGGTCACGAAGCCGGGAGTATAGCGGGAGGGAAATGTACGAGTCGGCCAATTCCTGCTCGATGGCGACGAGTTGACGGCGAAGTGGGTGGTACTCGTCCTGTCTTGTCCTGAAATAAGTGGTTCTTTTGCAAATTAGTTGAAGATTGTGTAGGTATATTTGGTGCGAATCCTGCCGCATTCTTTACGTCTTAAACTTTCGCATATAGCGCAGAT
>ONXE01000015.1 GCA_900321775.1 uncultured Bacteroidales bacterium | reverse complement strand
GACCACAATCTGCTGTCAATCAGCTTGTTCCAATGCAAACGTATATCTCACAAGTATATTTAAGCATATACGAATTATCTCTTATTTACCCAAACCCTTTCCCTCGTGCCAGTTCAACCTGCTAATTTACAGCCATTTACGCTACACAAAAGACAAGGGTAGGGGTAAATAAGCATTTAATTCTTCTCTCCCTTCACTCCTTAGTATTATACTACGTATAATACCGCCAAACAACACTTTGCTCCAAAATTTTCCCGTCTCTCCCAGCATTTCTCAGCCCTCCGACCATGCTCATCGGGATCTGCGGCAACCCCCTCCGTACTCTCTCCTGTATTTCAGGTCCCCGTGGTAGCCCATCGACAATGTCGATGCTATGGAACTTCCCTAGGGCTACCGCCCTTTGACTTTTGACCTTTGACAATGTAAAAACGTTACAAACTCGCAAAAGTATCCATACATTTATGAGACCGCCTTGCATACCTCTTGCATACGTCTTGAAGAAACAGCGCCTCTTCCCTCTTACATCATCCCTCATCCCTCATCCCTCTTCCCTCTTCCATCTTACATCTTCCCTCTTATTTTCTTCCTATTTAGGTCTCTTCCCAACACTTTTTCTACTTTTTTCTTGCATATTCAAAAAAAATATATTAACTTTGCAGCCGAATTAAATCATGCTATGACATCTACTACTCAATTTAACCGATACATGTGGCTGGTGGAGCTGCTTTACTCGCGCGGGGCGTTGACCAAAGAGCAGATCGACCGCTACTGGGCCCGCTCGTACTACAATGAAAAACAAGAGAGCACCATCCCGAAACGCACGTTTGTCCGCATGAAGGAGGCAATAGCCATGCTGTTCGACATCGAGATCAGTTTCAGCAAGACCCGTGGTTACTATATCAGCAATCGCGAGGATATTTCCCAAGACGACATCCGTAGTTGGCGCATCAACACCTTCGCCGTGAGCAATATCTTGCACGAGAGTGCCGACCTGAAGGGACGTATCCTGCTTGAAGATATCCCTTCTGGAAACCGTTTTCTTACCCAAGTCATTGATGCCATGCGCCAGAGCAAAACCATTATGGTTGAGTATCAGAACTTCCAGATGTCCCAACCATGCGAGTTTGAGATTAGCCCGTATTGCCTGAAGGTGTTCAAACAACGTTGGTACATCCTCGGTCCGCGCACCGACAGCAAGGACCTGCATTTCTATTCGTTGGACCGTTTCTGTTCGCTGACCATCACAGAGCATGAATTCTCTGTGCCGAAACGCTTCGACGCAGAGGAGTATTTTCTGGGCTTCTATGGCATCATGCGCGATAATAATAAAGTAGAACGCGTGCGCGTACAGGCGACAGCGTTCCGTGCCAATTACCTGCGGTCATTACCTCTACACAATTCACAAAAAGAGATTGAACGCACCCCCGCCCATTCTGTCTTTGAATACCGCATAGCCCCCACAGCCGACTTTATCCAGGAACTCCGTGCCATCGGTCCCGATATCATTGTCCTTCAGCCCCAGTGGCTCCGCGAAAGAATAGTCGAAGAAGCAAAACAAATTATTACCAACTATAAATGAATCAAGTATGTCATACAAAGAAAAACAACGTGAGATTCAAGAGAGTCTTATAAAAAACTCCGATTTATTCGATAATGTAATGGCAGGAAAATTTTATCGTGGAGAAGATCGCGATTTTATCTTGCAAGATGGGGCGTGTAATATTTTCAATCCAATTAGAGATAAAGTAATTAAATACTTTAAGGAGAACAGCATTCAGTGGTGGGGAGGGAATACTCCAACGGGGAATACAATGTCTTCTCAGATTGCATGCATAAATCACTTGTTCCCATTGAGGCACGACGCAGAAACACTTCTTAAAGTATTAAATCTTGCTACTAATAAAAGATTTACTAAATTATTACCTATCCCAGAGTGGTTAGATAATAAGGAGAGCTCACCTCATTATGTAGCATTTGAAGCAATAAGTAAAGAAGATCATCTAAATGAAAATGCTAAGTCACGTGGGTCAAACTGTACAAGTGTAGATGCCATGATGATAGCAGAAGACAAAAATGGCATCTGCCTAATTCCTATTGAATGGAAGTACACGGAACTATATGCGAATGATGATAAATCAAATGTGAAGAAAAACAATAATTCCACAGGCAAGAAACGGTTAAGTTTATATGGTCCACTTATTTGCAATTCATGTCAATTGAAGTATAAACCATCTGACTATTCTGGAACAATATATTTTCAGGAACCTTTTTATCAACTGATGCGTCAAACAATTTGGACGGAACTCTCGCTAAACGATTTTAAAGCTGTCAATTATATCCATTTACATGTCGTTCCAAGTGGAAATAAAGAATTATTATCACATAAATACAGCCGCTTCCCCGAGTTTCCAAACGGGATGGTGGATACTTGGCGTTCGATATTACGTGATCCGAATCGATACATATGTATAGACCCAAAGGATATATTTGCTCCTATTAAAGAGGCAGATTCTTTACTCTTTGCCTATCTTTCCAAACGATATTGGCAATAAAAAATAACCTCCAACCCTCATTTTTTCCAAAAGAGTGCCGCACGATGGCACTCTTTAGCTGTAATTTTGCAGCCGATTTCAAAAATCAATGGATATGACTGCTAAAAATTCCACCCATCAACCCGGCCACAACAGCACGCCGTCAATCTATTTCAGCTATGGCGAAATCCGCGCGAGATTCGTGATGCCGCTATTCTGCAAATGGCGTGGACTCGTAGAAAACCACATCTTTCCCGCTCTGCCCATCCAGGCAGTGCAACAGGCTGCTGTGGACATTCTTAACGCCCACCAAGAGGAGTTCCGCGACGCCGTCCTGAAATGGGCCGATACTCGGCATTTCCTGTACAAACAGATCCGCGACATCCCGCCGGACTTGACGCTTACAGACTGCAACCACTTCTTCGACATCCGCTTTGTCAATCCTCAGGACGCAGACAACATAGACCAACTCTTGCAACTACACAACGAAATAATCACCAATGTAAATAAAGAAAAAAAATGTATCATATGAATTCTTATTATTCCACCTACGCCGAGAATGTATTTCCGGCAGGACGCGAAGCCCTCACTACGGGCAAGTTCCACGACATGTTTATGGCTGGTGACGGACATGAACTGGAGGACTATGTTGGCAAAGACGGTCGCCTTCTTCCTGCTCATGCCAAGTCTTATTACTCGTCTTCGATGTTAGCCTACAACTTCTTCTTCTGGGTCAGCCCTGAGCACCCGCTGAGTTGGTATGGTGTCACATATGACAAGGTCTATTTCGAGGTCAAGTTCCCCGTCATGGCCAAAAGCTCCAACGGCCGTCCCATCAACCGCCCATCGAATATGGACGTCGTTCTCATTAGCGACGACTGCAAGACTATGCTTTGCATCGAGTCCAAGTACAACGAATACACTCGTCGTCAGGCCGCCGAGTTTGTCGACGCATATTTTATGTCCGATTGTTACTACCAGGGTAACCCCTTTGTACCTATGTTCATTCGTGCTGCACGAAACTATGATCAGAAGAAGCATGGCTATTTCGCGGGCATCAAACAGAATGTCAGCCATTTGATAGGCATCACCAATATCAAGTACGACGCCGACGCACTGGCCTGGTTCCGCGACAACAACCCCTTCATCGAGCCCGAAGTGATGCAGAAGATATGCTGTGGCATTAGTGAGAATAGCTTGAATCTGCATTTCCTCAACCTGCTTTACATTGACCCGAAGTACATCGACGCGGCGTATGGCAGGTATCCCGCACGGTTCGAGATGTATCCCCATTTGCTTGTTGATTTCCAGCAGCAATACTGCATGGACCTCCATGAAATTCTTAAGTATTCAATTTTTACCTCCTACGTGGAACTGATAACCGAAGTCCAGAATCAAATGCCAGAAGGTCTTGCCGACTACCTCGATAGCAGATATGGCCTTTTTGCAAAAGTACAATATCTTGATGCGGTCTCCCTGCCTCATTTCCCTCTGCCAGAAGGCTATGATACGCCCGACCACTATCTGACAGACTTGGTGTTGAAAGGTGCTAATGTGCGTTATAAAGATGTTTTCACACCCGAGGTAACAGAACGCATCAAAAGTGAACTGAAAATTATTCGCCACCGCGGGTGGGCAGAGCGTTTCCTTTTTGAATGGGACTATGTACGCGAAGCACATGAACACGAATTCCTCACAAGTCCGGGTTACAATCACTCTGCCGGTAGTGTGGTGCTATACTGCCTTGGAGTAACTGGTGTCGAACCGATTAGCACTCGTTTGAGTTCAGACGGATTGCTCAAGAGGGCGATTCTTCAGGATTACTTTGTCGAATTTTCGACCAGAGGTAAAGCGTTTGTGCAGAACTACCTCAAGGAGAAATACGGCTCAGATGCTGCTTCCGCAATAGTTGTAAAGGAATACTCTTCCCTCAATATTGTTGAGCATGTCTTTCAATCCTCCGATAAAGAATTTGATTTCAACACTTTGCCCAACGATATAGACACCTTTGAGGACTTCTATTACGATCGTGAGTGGTGGCAATACTCTTCTTTTGGTGAGCGGGATAGGTATGAACTGCTTTTCTGTGATATTCCGACATTCAAAGATATGGTAGAGATATTCAGTTGCCGCACTTTTGATGATGGCTCGATACAAGTCGTTCCTCGCGAACACAGCTACGCCCGTTGTTTACTCTTCATTCGTACCCACTGGGTGAAGATGAATTATCCCGAACAGTTCCAACAAGCGGTTAATAAAGTGCTATACAATAGAATGGTCAGATGATGCTTAGCGACTCTTTTTTTTACGCTACTTTGCAGCCAAATATAACAATAGATACAATCTCATATGAACAAAACAACCACAATCATGCAACAACAAACCAATTCCTTCGAGGCGACAATGTCTTATGACGGTAAAAGTTTAAGACCAAATCTATTAGACTTCACGGTTTCCGGGCAAGCCGTGATTGATATGCCGAATTACAGCGAACTCTCCTTCTTGGAGAATTTCGGCTTTAGCCCAATTGAGAGTGTAGAACAGGAGATCAAATATGCTGACTCGCCTGAGCGCGCCGCTTTCCTGCAACACTATGTAGATGTTTTCAAAAAGACATTTACCGAACATCCAAAATCGTATATTGAAGAGGATGAAGATGACGAACCGTTTGACTTTCATTCGACGAGCCAAACGAGCATTCGTTTTAGCAATGTGCGGTTGCTGCATACCACTGCTTGGTATATGATGGGACATGTTTCCACCGAAATCAATGCCGTTAAGCGGCATCTGGACGAGTTGGAATGTCTCGGAGTTGTAGTGGATAATTTGGAGGAGTTTATTCATCTTGTGCGAATGTCCAAAGACCCGACAGAGGCTTGTTCCCGACTCCAAAAGCGTTTAGAAATAGGCTACGTAAAAGCCCAGTATCTTCTCAATCTGCCACTTGCTAAAGTTACCTCATTCGACGCAGTGAAATTAGCCATTGAGAAGGAGGACTTTCAGAAGCGCTTGACATTCCTTAATAAGTTGAAACCATCAGGAGTATTAGGAGAAATATTCTTTAAGAGCAAAGGTGCTCTATTTAAAAAAAAGAAAAATTAGTCATATGAATTACAACCACTCTTCAAACTCTTCTTCGCCAAAAGAAGAGTTGCGCCAACAGGTATTACAAGGCGCCATTGAACGATATGGAAACGAGTTCGTTCAAACTCCAGTTTTCATTCAACGTCTCGAAACCGAGCTTCAAGCACTATGTGCCAAAGAGAACACTGTTAACTATCTTCTAATGATTCTTGACACTGTGAATGCTGCACGCGAAATGGGCATATGCGTTGGCCCGGGGCGCAGTTCGGCTGCAGGATCTCTCGTGCTGTATTGTCTCAAAATAACCGACGTTGACCCATTGAAATATGGTTTGCTGTTCGAGCGTTTCTATTCTGATAGTCGTTCCTTACCGACAATTGATATAGATTTCGAGTGTAACGAACATGAAAAAGTGGTGGATTATGTAACGAGGACCTACGGAGAAATACATCCAGGGAGGTCGCAAATATTGGGTCTTTGTGTTTTAACGATGATCAAACTGAGTTTGCGTAACATCAAACATTCGCGCGGCATTGATTTGAGCATCCACTCAATCCCTCTGAACGACGAACAGACTTTTCGCCTTTTCCGTGAAGGTCGCACGGCCGGTGTCTTCCAGTTCGAATCGGAAGGCATACGGAAATACTTGCGCGAACTTGTGCCGGAGACCTTTGACGATCTCATCGCTCTGAACGCCTTGTACCGAGTTCCCACAATAGAACAGATTCCGCAATTTATTGCTAACAAGCATCGCAAGGATGAAATAGGTAAAAATCTTCCCGTTATGAAAGAGTGTCTCAAAGAGACCTATGGCCGAATTGTTTATCAGGAACAAACAATGCTATTGGTTCAACAAATAGCCTCATTCACACCGGCAGAAAGTGACAAGCTGCGTCGGGCGCTTGGACGTATGGATCAGCCCATAGTGGATGAAATGAAGACACGGTTTTTATCCAGCGGAACACAGAACGGCCATGACGAAAAAGACCTTGAACGTGTTTGGCAAACCATATGTGATTCGAGGTCTACCTTCTTAAAAGCTCATTCCGTTTGCTATACTTGGCTCGCTTACCAGGTAGCATATCTCAAAGCACATTATCTGGAAGAGTTCTTGGATGCCCGTACGACTACTTCTCATATGCATTGATAAACTCTGAGATAAAATGTGACGCTTTGACGCTTTCTCTTGCAACACACTGATACTCTATGCAATATAAAAGCGTCGCCACATACTTTTTGTTGCTCATAGCGTCATTGCGTCACATTATTCTTTACCCCCCCCTGTTCAGACCTCGGCGCAGTCTCGCCGAGCAAAGATTCTTCTTTTGCCCCGACTATCAGTCGGCTCTTTCCTCCTTTCCCCGGCTACTATCCGACTCCTTCTTGGTGGTTGTGCCGGATGTCATCCGGCCTTTTACTTCTTCCCTCGACCCTCTTCCCTCTTACTTCATACTTCTTCCTTCTCACTTACTTATCTCTCCTATTTCGCTTCTTCATTTCCGTAAAAGTCTGTACAACTTTCTGAGACTCCCTTGGGACTCTCTTGCTTATTTCTCACATCCGGCATCTGTTTTTATTCCTCCGGCCTAATTTTCCATTTTCCATTGCGCAAGCCTCCTTCCCCAACCATAACATGACCATAAGATGACCATAAGATGAGGCAACCCCGCTGCTCCTATGGTCATCTTGTCGTTTCACGCCCTACTCAACTAACGGATGCTCCTTCAGCAAACAAGCCAGCATAAAAGTATTTTACCACTTCTACAACTCTATTTCCACAATGTACCGCTATCAACTGTATATCAGCCCATAACGCTTTGTTGTAGAAATAGAGTTGTAGAATTTAATATGGAGACATCTCGGACCGGCCGGAAGCAAAAAGACACATGGAATAGGACAAATAATAAGTTCATCAAAATTATCCGGGGTCTTAACTACATTTCCTAATTCTCTAATTCTTGACCTTGTCCCTCTCACCATCCGTTCAATCCGTGTAATCCGTGTTCAAAAATCCCTTTCTGCGAGACATAAAAGAGAATCCGTGCAATCTGTGGAATCTGTGTGAGATTAGTAAACATTCATTCAATTCGTGTTCAACTGAAAATCAGGGTGATTTTGAGCGCAGCGACCTCTTTCACATTTCAAGCAGTACCCCTTACCCATTATTTCCCTTCCCAAAATAAAAAAAAATCATTTTTTTCTTGCATATGTCAAAAAAAAGCAGTACCTTTGCACCCGCAAAGGTGTGTGCCACACCTGATTAGCAACAGAAAATAAACAAATTAAGACATAAAAACATGCAAATTAGTAAGACCGAAGCGAAAGATCTGATGGCCAAAATCACACTCGTGGTGGAGCCCGCAGACTACGCAGAACAAGTAGAGAAAGAGATTCGCACTATCCGCCAGAAAGCCAACGTTCCCGGCTTCCGACCCGGTAAAGTGCCCGCCAGTCTGGTGAAGAAAATGTACGGCAAATCCGTCTTGGCTGAAACCATCAACAAAGTGATCGGCGAGAAGCTGTACGACTACATTCGTGAAGAAAAACTCAATATCCTGGGCGAGCCCCTCTCCAACGAGGAGGAGACTCCCGAACTCGATTTCGACAGCCAGGACACCTTCACCTTCGTGTTCGACATCGCTCTGGCTCCCGAGTTCAACTGCAAGCTCACCGCCAGCAACAAGATCCCCTACTACGATGTACAGGTGACCGACGAAATGGTGCAGAAGCAGGTAGAGGCCTACGCCAACCGTTATGGCAAGATGGAGCAGCAGCCTGAGGAAGAGAAAGCCGAAGGCGAAGAGGCTGAGAAGAAGGAGAAGAAAGCTCCGAAGATCATCCCTGCCGAGATCAATCAGGAGTTGTTCGACAAAGTGTTCGGCGAAGGTACCGTCAAGGGCGAGAAAGAGTTCCGCGAGAAGGTGAAAGCCGACATGAAGGCCCAGATGGACGACGATGCCAAGTACCGCTTCGGCATTGACGTCAAGGCTGCCGTGATGAAGAAAATGGAGAAGGTCAGTTTCCCCGAGGAGTTCTTGAAGCGCTGGCTCAAGACTGCCAACAAAGAACTCACCGACGAGCAGATTGAGAAGGAGTGGGAGCAGACATTGAACGGTCTGCGTTGGCAGTTGGCTAAAGACCAACTGGCTGAGCAGTTCCAGATCAAAGTCGAGAAAGCCGACGTGGACAACCTGGCTAAGGACTTTGCCCGCATGCAGTTCATGCAGTACGGCCTCACTCATATCGAGGACCAGTATCTCGAGCAGTTCGCCGCCGATATGCTCAAGGACGAGAACCAGACTCGCGCCATCTACGAGCGCTGCCTGGAGAACAAACTCTATGAGGCTCTCAAGGGCGTGGTGAAACTCGAACAAAAGGCCATCTCGTACGAAGACTTCATCAAGCTGCATTAAGTAAGAACTTTTTCGAAACGGCTCGAAAGTGAAAAAACTGCTGTTCATATTGCTCACTTTGGGGACATGCGTGGCTTGTGGCAACAACCCCGTGACTCCCGATCCCGATCCTGAAGACACCACCAAGGTGCCTGTAGATACAACCACGCCCACGCCTCCTGACACTACGAGGCAAGGGCTTTGGATCGTGTCTTCCCTCACCAAGGTCCAGCCGATGACAGGTCTGGTGCTCTGGCCTGCACAGGCTCGTAGCAAGAATGACACCTACAACCACTCCATCAGCATGGAGTTCTCCTACTGCCTGCCATGCAAAGTGGTCACAGGCAAACAGGACGGCCAAATCCAGTATGACTGGACCTGGTTCGAGAACCTGCTGAACGACATCGCTTCGCGTGACCACCAGGCTATCGTGCGCTTCCGCTACGAGTACCCGAATAGCACGGATGTGGACGGCAAACGCGGTACAACGGCTGTGCCGGCTTATATCAAGGCGCTCCCTAACTATCAGGAGACCTATAGTGCCGACCCGGGCGGGGATGGGCCGACCTACTACGCCGACTGGAGCAACAGCGAATTGCAGTGGTTCACCAAGCAGTTTTACACCGATTTTGCCGCGCGCTACGGCAACGACCCGCGCATCGCGTTCCTGGAAGTGGGCTTCGGCCATTGGTCGGAGTACCATATCTACGGCACGACACTGCGGCTGGGCACGAACTTCCCGACCCACGCCTACCAGCGTGAGTTCTTGACGCATCTGGCTAACGTGATGCCTATCCCCTGGCTCATTAGCATCGACGCAGCGGACGAGTCCTATACGCCTATCGTGAACTCTTCGGAACTGATGAACCTCACCTTCGGCAACTTCGACGACTCGTTCATGCACAAAGACCACGAAGGTGGTTACAACGAGGAGTGCTGGCAGGCTATTGGTCGCGGTACGCGTTGGAAAACAGGCGTGTGCGGAGGCGAGGTCAGTTACTACACCAGTCGCGACCAGCGCGAGTTCCTCAACCCCGCAGGTCTGTACGGCCACACATGGGAGGAACAGGCTGCCAAGTATCATATCACCTTCATGATAGCCAACGACGCGCCCGGAGGCAAGTACGGTACTGCCGAGCGTTTCCTGGAGGCCGGTCTGGCTTCGGGCTATCGTATCAAGCTGCTCTCGGCTGCCGTCAACGGCTCGCGTACGCGCCTGCGCGTCACGAACGCGGGCGTCGCGCCTATATATAAAGATGTGTATTTCGCTATTGGCGGCACACGCAGCGCAGAATCGCTTCGTGGCTTGTTGCCGGGCGAGACACGCGAACTGACCATCGAGGTGCCTTATACCGACTCGTCTCGTTTGCACGTCGTCTCTGATGCTATTCTGCCTACACAACAGATTGAATTCGAAGCCGACGTCCGCCTTGAGTAACCTGCTGCTGATATTATCGGTTATTTTCCTGAACGGGCACGCATCTACACTGCTCGTACCACCACATGCCGCCGGAGAACGTCTTCCGGCGGTGTTGGTTATGCATGACCATGGAGCGTGGTTTACTATCGGCAAAGAGAAAATGGCCTGTCCCGAGTGGCGCGATGACCTGGACAGTCTGACCAACCTGCGCATTCAAGCTGAAGCGCACCAGTGGGTCAACCGCTGCTACAGCGGCATGTTCGTGGCCGATTCGCTCATGAAAGAGGGATTCGTGGTCCTCGTCACCGACGCGCTCTACTGGGGCGAGCGAGGCAATTTCGATATGTCTATATGTCGGGATCTTGACATGTCGAATCTCGCCCAATTCAACAAAACCCTTCAAAAAGCTCAGCCGGCGTTCTATGAAAGGTGTCTCGAGGAAACCGGCGAAGCGTGGTTCGAGACTATCCTGCAAGAGGACAAAGAGTCTGTTGATTATCTTTGCTCGCTGCCGTTTGTGGACACAACGAAGATTTTTACTTTCGGGTTTTCGATGGGGGCTTACCGCAGTTGGCAACTGGCAGCCGAAGACCCGCGTATAGCAGGTTGTGCCGCGGCCAACTGGATGACTACGGTCAGTTTTACCGGCAGTTTCATCACTGGTCCTTCGTCTTGGTCAATGTACCGCCCGCAGGAAATCGACTATCCCCTGATAGCCGCGAAGATTAGTCCGCGCCCGTTCCTGCTGATGTACGGCACAAAAGACCATGTCTTGCCGGTGAAAGGCACGAGAAAAGCTATTCACATGATTCGCCGCCAATACAAAGGTCGGCAGTTCCGGACCGCAGCCTTCCCCGCCGACCATGTCTTCACGCCGGAGCATTACAAAACCTTACTTCGTTGGTTCAAGAGCCAATCATCTGTCTGTAACCATTAACCTGTAACCCGTAACCATTACTCATACTTCTGGAACAGAAAATCGTTGTACGGATAGCGTTGGATGTGCAGTTCCTTGACGCGTTCGTACAGCATTTCGCGCAGCGCGTCTATGTTTTCCTTCTTTGTTGCCGAGATAAAGATGCAATCCGCAGGTTTGCCGTCGGATTGTGCAAGTCGTGCCATCCAGGTCTTCTTCAGGTCATCCAGCGAGAGGTTCTCGCGCGTGGCGGGTGTCAGGTCGTCCTCGGCTTTGGGCGTATAACTGAACGCGTCAATTTTGTTGAACACCACCATCTCGGGCTTGGGCGCTTCGCAGATCTCTTGGACAGTCTGTTCCACCACCTGGTACTGCTCCTCGAAGTTCGGGTGGCTGATGTCCACTACATGCACGAGTAAGTCAGCCTCGCGCACTTCGTCCAGAGTGGATTTGAACGACTCGACCAGGTTGTGTGGCAGTTTGCGGATAAAGCCCACAGTGTCTGACAGCAGGAACGGCAAGTTGTCTATCGTCACCTTACGGATGGTAGTGTCCAACGTGGCAAAGAGTTTGTTCTCTGCAAATACCTCCGACTTACTCAGCAGGTTCATCATGGTGGATTTGCCGACATTGGTGTAGCCCACCAGCGCCACGCGGATCATCTTGCCGCGGTTCTGACGCTGGGTGTTCATCTGGCGGTCTATCTTGCGCAGGTCTTCACGCAGCAGGGCCAGACGGTTCTTGATGATACGACGGTCAGCCTCAATCTGCGTCTCACCCGTACCACGGTTAGCCGTGCCACCACCGCGTTGACGGTCCAGGTGGGACCACAAACGTGTCAAGCGGGGCAACATATACTCCAGCCGGGCCATCTCGACCTGTGTCTTGGCGTAACTGGTCTGCGCGCGCTGCAGGAAAATCTGCAGGATAAGCATTGTACGGTCTATGATCTGTACGCCTAATTCGCGCTCCAGATTGCGAATCTGCCGGGGAGACAACTCGTCGTCAAAGATCACCGCGTCAATGAAAGGCATTGCCTCCAACTCTTCTTCGGTCATGAAGTCCGCAGCAGCGTGGCCCTTGCGGTGCGTCAAGGCGGCCTCTTCCTGCGACATCTCCTTTGACGGGGTGGGGCGATACAGTTTGTTTCGCTCCTCAATCCAGTCTTT
The DNA here is from genome assembly GCA_900321775.1 of uncultured Bacteroidales bacterium. Classification (GTDB taxonomy): domain Bacteria; phylum Bacteroidota; class Bacteroidia; order Bacteroidales; family Paludibacteraceae; genus Colicola. The sequence continues at coordinate 5,023 of ONXE01000015.1, read as the reverse complement.
TATTTCCTGCAACTTGCCTTCGCCCACGAACGTATTGCTGTTGGGGCTGTCCAACCGTTGCACAAACCTGCGGACAGGTATGATCTTGTTCGTGTCGGCCAGAAAAGCCAACTCGTCCAAATATTCTTTGGTGCGGTCTTCCGGCTGCTTGGGCGTGATGAGCGCTACCAATACCGCGTGCGCCTGATATTCCTTAATCTCTATCATATGAATTTCTTACTCTTTATTCTTTGCTCCTCTTACACCAGCCAGGCTTAATTGTTAATTATTAATGATTAATTATTCCTTGCTCCTCAATTCTCAAACCCGAACACAAAATACACGGCTCCGATGAGCAACAGGGCTGCCACAGCGTGGTTCCAGTGAAACTTGGCATGAAAAGCCAACATCGAGAACACGGCAAACACGACCAGCGTGATCACTTCCTGAATCAGTTTCAGGTGAATGACGGAGAACGGACCGCCATTGCCTACGAAACCGATGCGGTTAGCCGGCACCTGCAGGCAGTATTCAAAAAACGCCACGCCCCAGCTGATGGCTATCACACCTATCACCGGCAACGTCTGAAACCATTTGTACTCGCCCAATTTCAAATGTCCGTACCACGCAAGGGTCATGAACACATTGGAGCAGATCAATAACAGAATAGTATAAAAACCTCTCATGTTCAACTAAATTTGGCTGCAAAGGTACTGCTTTTTTCTGAATTGTGCAAGGAAAAAAACACTTTTTTACGATTTTTCTTGCATATGTCGCCAAAAAGCAGTAACTTTGCAGTCCCATAAAAATCTTACCATGGACCAAGTAAAAGTCATTGAAATAAAGAAAAGTGTCTTCGAAGACAACGACCGCGCAGCAGACGAGTTGCGTGGAGAGTTGAAAAAACGGGGCGTCTATCTGCTCAATCTGATGTCCGCTCCCGGTAGCGGCAAAACCACCACGCTTATTCAGACTATCAACCGCTTGAAGGACAAGATCCGTATTGCTGTCATGGAAGCTGATATCGACAGCGACGTGGATGCTGTCAAAATCAAGGAAGCTACCGGTGTATCATCTATTCAGTTGCATACCGGCGGCATGTGTCACCTGGACGCAGAGATGACCCGGCAAGGACTGGATAACGTGGATATGAACGGTGCTGACTTAGTCATTCTTGAGAATGTGGGCAACCTGGTCTGTCCTGCGGAATTCGATACGGGCGCTGTGCGCAACGCGATGATTCTCAGTGTACCGGAAGGGCACGACAAGCCACTCAAATATCCGTTGATGTTCTCGGTGTGCGACGTGGTTGTCATCAACAAAATAGATGTGATGCCGTATTTCGATTTCGACCTTGACAAATGCAAGGAGTACATCCGTATGCGCAATCCAAAAGCTACGGTGATTCCCGTCTGCGCCAAGACCGGAGAAGGCATTGACGCCTTCGCCGACTGGCTTATCCATGAAGTCCATACTTGGCAAAATACCAACTAAATTGTCCACGGCGAAGCAGATCGTCTGGAACGAAGTGAAAGAAAGAAATTGTAAATCGTCCAATCGTAAATTGAAAATACCATGCCACAGATGTCCACCAAGTTTGTCCCTAAGCACAAAGGCGACAAGAACCCCAATCCCAAACTGTTGAAGTTTGTCCGCCACGTCACTGACCGCGTGCCAGGCAAGATTAAGATGACCACCGATGCTCCGGAATACTGGGGCTTGGCCTGCATCTTCGAGGACGAGATGGATGCGACGACGCGTGAGGCGTCTTTGGACCTCTTGCTCGACATGCTCCCCGGCAATTTCTTCAAAGTGCGCGAGCACCACACCTATGCCGAGTTGCATGCGTGGAATGCTAAGAAACATTACACGCCTGATGACAAGAGCTTCGATGAACTATTGGACCGCCTTGCCTATTTCGGCATGTTGGAATACGACTACGGCGACCATTATACCAACGGGCAGGGACCGGACCCGGGCACGACCTTCAACCGCGAAGACCGCATCTATTGGGTGCCGATGTTTGTGCCGGGAAGCGCCGAGTACACCAACATGAACGTGGAACTGATGGACAAGCACCCGGAGCTGGCAATGTTCTTCGAGCGCATGACGTTCCTGCCGCTGGAGAAAATCACTCCGCTTGTCCCTATGGGCGGTTCGGGCATCGGCATGCATGTCATTCCCGTGGAGAAAGCCATCTCCATGGAGAACCAATCCGTTGATATCGAACATATCAGCTATTGGCTAAAAAAATACGAGGGACACATCGGTGTGGGTATCTGCAGTTGCCGCTATGGCCGCAAGAAACTGGACGAAGGCTGCGCCGACGACTACCGCGACTGGTGCATCGGCGTGGGCGATATGGCGGACTACCTGCGCGAGACAGGCCGCGGACACGACATCACCTACGACGAGGCGATGGCTATCCTCCGCAAAGCTGAAGACCACGGTTTCGTGCATCAGGTGACGAACATCGACGGCGAGGGCAAGATCTTTGCCATCTGCAACTGCAACGTGAAGATTTGCAACGCGCTGCGTACGTCGCAGCTGTTCAATACGCCCAATATGAGCCGCAGTGCCTATGTGGCCAAAGTGGACCCGAAGAACTGCGTGGCATGCGGTCGCTGCGTCGAATACTGTCCCGCCGGAGCCGTGAAACTCGGACAGAAACTCTGCACCAAACACGGGCCGCAGACCTATCCCAAACAGGAGCTGCCGGATGCTGTGAAATGGGGCGAGCACAAGTGGAACGAGGACTACCGCGACCGTAACCGCATCAACTGTTATCCGACGGGTACTGCACCCTGCAAGACCGCCTGTCCGGCGCATATTGCCGTGCAGGGCTACCTCAAGAAAGCCGCAGAAGGCAAGTACACCGAGGCGTTGGAACTCATCAAACGCGAGAACCCGTTCCCGGCAGTCTGCGGACGTATTTGTAACCGTCGTTGTGAAGACGCTTGCACCCGCGGCACGATAGACCAACCCATTGCCATTGATGCCGTCAAGAAGTTCATTGCTGAGCAGGACCTGAAAGCCGAGACACGTTTTGTGCCCGAGGTCAATATATGCTCCAACGTGGAAGAGCGTTGGTCGCAGAAGATAGCCGTCATCGGTGGCGGCCCGGCCGGTCTCAGCTGCGCGTACTACCTGGCCACAATGGGTTATAAACCAACGGTCTTCGAGCGCAACGAAGAACCCGGCGGCATGCTCCGTTACGGCATCCCGTCATATAAACTCGAGAAGGACGTCATCAAGGCGGAAATCGACATCATGCGCGAGATAGGTGTGGACATCCGCTGTGGCGTGGAGGTGGGCAAAGATATTACCATCGCCGAACTTCGCGAACAGGGGTACAAGGGCTTCTACGTCGCTATCGGCTGCCAGGGCGGACGTCTGCCGGGCATTCCGGGCGAGACGCTTCAAGGCACCACTACGGCCATCGATTTTCTCCACGACGCCAACTGCGGCAAGGTGAAGGTAAAAGGCAAAGTAGTAGTCGTAGGTGGCGGCAACGTGGCGATCGATGCGGCCCGTGTGGCCAAACGCAGCGGCGCAACGGAGGTGACGATGCTCTCGCTGGAAACGGAAGATATAATGCCCGCATCGCTCGAGGAACGTATGGAAGCCCGCGAAGACGGCGTTATCCTCAACCCCGGCTGGGGACCGAAGGAAGTGTTGGGCGAAGACGGCAAAGTCAAAGGCATCGTCTTCAAACGCTGCACGTCAGTCTTCAACGCCGAGCATAAGTTTGCGCCGGAGTTCGATGAGAAAGACCTCATTACCTTGGAGGCCGATAGGATTATCTTCGCCATCGGTCAGACCGTGGTGCTGAAAGATCTCCTGAAAGATACGAAGGTTGAGTTCTTCCGTGGCGTCTATCCCGTTGCAGACAAACTCACTTACCAGACCGCCGAGCCCGACATCTTTGTCGGAGGTGACGTGTTTACAGGCCCGAAGTTCGCTATCGATGCTATCGCAGCGGGCAAGGAGGCTGCGGAGAGTCTGCACCGTTTCGTTCAGGGCGGACACATGACCATTGGTCGCAACAGAAGAGATTTTATCGAATTGAACAAACAGGATATCTTTGTCGAGTCGTATGACAACGGCAGTCGTCAAGCTCCCGAAGACATTGACCCGTCAACACGCAGTCAACAACACGGAGTCACCAACACGAAGTTCCTGGAGTACCACGGTACGCTGACAGAGGAACAGGTCAAGCGCGAGACGGCCCGTTGCCTCAGTTGCGGCGCCTCGGTGGTGGACGAGAATCGCTGCATCGGCTGCGGTATCTGCACCACCAAATGCGGCTTCGACGCCATCCACCTCTACCGTGAGCACCCAGAAGCCAGCGTCATGCGCACCTCGGAAAACAAGTTCGACGGCATCCTCCCGTACATGCTCAAGCGTGCGGGTAAGATAATTTTTAAAAAATAAGTCAATAACACGCAGTAATCATGCACGAACTTGGCATAGTCTTCTATATCATCCGCGACGTCAAACAGGCGGCAGAGGAGAACGGCGTGGAGCACGTTTCGACGGTGGTGATGAACATTGGAGAGGTGAGCACCATTGTGCCTGAATACCTGGCGGACTGCTGGCGTTGGGCGGCAGACAAAGAAGCGATGCTCAAGGGTTGCGAACTGAAGATTCTGCCCATTCCCGCCGTCACGCACTGCGACGGTTGTGGCACGGACTATCCCACGGTTGCCAACGGAAAAACATGTCCGCACTGTGGCAGTACAGACACCTGGCTTCTGCGCGGCAACGAAGTGGAGATAAAAGAGATAATTGTTCCGCAACAATAAATAGTTCAATAATAAAATAGTTCAATAAATTGTAAAATCGTAAATTGTCCAATCGTAAATTAATATGGCTTGTTTTATTGTACCATTGACACAGGCGATTGCCACGACGGCGTATCGCAAACACTCCGGCCAAAGCGACTCGTTCGTTGGCCGTAACCTCCGCACGCTGGAACTGATGCTTTGGGGCGGTTCCGTGATGCTGATTGTGGACCATATCCTCAACGGCGAACTCGTTTGGT
>ONXE01000139.1 GCA_900321775.1 uncultured Bacteroidales bacterium | reverse complement strand
CTGCTTCACACAGGTCAACACTATGACCATCAGATGAGCGAGGTGTTCTTCCGCAACATGAACATCCCTGAGCCCAAGTGGCGTCTGAGTCGTAGCGGCACGGCAGAAGAAATGTCCAACGGCATCCTGGCTATTCTGGAGAAAGAGCGTCCGGACTATGTACTGGTATTCGGTAATGCCAACACCACTCTTGCCGGCGCACTGGCTGCGGAGAAAGCAGGCATTCCGCTCATTTACATCGAAGCAGGTCTGCGCAGCTACAACAACGACTCTATCGAAGAGTACAACAGAATTGAGACAGACCGCCGCGCGTCTATCCTCTTCTGCCCGACTCATCAAGCGATGGAAAACCTCAAAAAAGAGGGCAGCAAAGGCAAGATTTTCTTCTGCGGCGACATTTTGCTGGACGTAGCGATGACCTACGGGCGCCTGGCAATCATTTCTTCGCAGCTGCTGGACAATCTGCAACTGGCGGGCAAGAAGTATTATCTGGCCACGCTACACCGCGCCGAGACTATTGACAATCCAGCCGAGCTGGAATCGGTACTGATGGCACTGATGCAATTGGAGACTCCTGTTGTGATGACCCTCCATCCGCGCACCCGCAAAGCGCTGGATGCCAATCCGGGGCTGATGAAGATGATTCGCAGAAACTCCTCTATCATGCTGATTCCCAGCCAGAACTACACCGATATGGCAATGCTCGAGAAATGCGCATCTCTCATCATCACTGACTCAGGCGGCGTGCAAAAAGAGGCGTATTTCTACCACAAGCCGTGCATCATCGTGCGCAACGAAACGGAGTACATGGAGACAGTGGATGCAGGTTGGGCCGTTCTTTCCGGAACCGACACACACCGTATTCTTGAGGCCATCAACAACCCGCCTCGTGGCAATAACGACATAGAGGACTTGGGCAACGGACACGCGTCCGAAATCATAGTGGATACGCTGCTAAGTCTCTAACAATCAACAACAAACACAATGGAAGACACAGTTGACTATATAAAACAGTTTCTTCTCTATGGCAACGAAGAAGCCGCGAAATGGATTGGTTACACGCGTGATGAGAGCGAGTGGGAACAGTACAAACTCGTGATTATTCCGGGCGATAACCTGTTGACCGGAGAGCGCAAAGAATGGACCGTTCCTGATTTCACCAATCAGCCCAAAGCTATCAAACGTGGTGAGATCATCGACGAGTTCGGCGAGACTACCGGCGGCACGTGGGTTATCGAGGATGATATCATCTACAAGGCGCTGTTCCTCCTGTCACAGGCGGAACTGACAATGGATTTGCCCCGCGATAAGCATGGTCGTCTGGCGTGCAAAGACTCGGTTTTGGGCAGTCAGGGCATGATGACCATTCCTGTATTGGACGAGTACTCGCGGCTGGTAACCAAACTGCTTGAGCAGGCTTTGCCGGAACAGCATATCAGCAAGATCTACCTGACACACGACGTGGATTTTCTGACATCCTACCGCCATCCTCGCGGTTTCTTGGGAGCAATCAAACGCGGACATCTGCGGGATGCGCTCAGGGCATTACATATGCTTGAGAACGACCCCGCCTATACCTTCCGCTGGATACATGCTCAGGACCAACGCGTCACGGGTGCCGAGGAGGTGTATTTCATCAAAGCCACACAAGGTAAAGGCTACGACTATCACCAGTACAAACTGGGTGGCAGCGACTTCAATGCTTTGATGAATCTGCTGGAAGACGAGGATGCGACGATAGGTCTGCATAGTAGTTATTATGCCACAGAGAACAAGTCGTTCCGCGAAGAGAAGAAGCATCTGGAGGAATTTGTTCCTGACAACGTAGTCTTCCATCGCAGCCATTTCCTGCGCGTCAACTCCGCTGCAGACCTGATTGCAGTTGCCAACGCCGGCTTCACGGACGATTTCTCGCTGGGTTGGCCGGACCATATCGGTTTCCGCTTTGGCACGACCCGTCCTGCCCGGTTTATCAATCCGTCCACGCTGGAGGTGACCGGCCTTACCATCCACCCGCTTGTAGTCATGGATCGCACTTTGTCAAACAAGACCTATATGCGTCTGAGCGAGGAAGAGGCATATTACTCTACGCAGCAACTGATTGACAAAGTGCGTCAGCATGGCGGCGAACTGGTGCTACTATGGCATAACACCAACTTCGGGCCGGACACCTATCACAAGCAACTCTACAAAGAAATCATCGATTACCTCTGTGAATAAGCGACTTCTCATATTGGCAGACCCCTACTCCCGCCCATCGTTTGCGCCGCGGTTACGCTTTTTGTGCGACTACCTGGCCTCGCACGATTGGCAGATAGAGGTCTTCACCGAGAAGTTTCACACCATACCGTTCGCCCATTCCTATCCCATCCACGAGATTGTGTTCTACAGGAGCAAAGCGGACTGGGCCGTAAAAGCCCTGTGGTCGCTCATCACCAACTGGAAAGACCGCTATTTTACCCGACAGGTGAAGCGCGCTATTCAGGGAAAGACTTACGACGCAATCTTCTGCACTACGTTCTCTACTTTTCCTCTCGGAACGGCCGTTTCGTTAGCGAACACGCTTGGACTGCCGTTGTACATAGACATTCGCGACCTTGACGAGCAAGTTCCCGGAGCACAGTACCAGCAGCACAGGGGATGGTGGACCCGACCGTTTCGCAGTTGGTACAAACAAGTGAACATTGCTCGCAGAAATCGCGCTATCAAGGCAGCAACTGCTGTTACCACCGTTTCGCCCTGGCATGTGAATTTCCTGCGACCGCTCAATAGCAACGTGCACCTCATCTATAATGGCTACGATCCGGACAAGTTCTTCCCTGAAGATATTCCGACAGACGTGTTCCGTGTCTCCTACATCGGACGCATCTACGAGTTTCAGGACATTCGGCCTGTGGAAGAGGCGATACGTCGTATCGGCAACCCCCAAATAGTACTCAACCTGCACACGCCTGACCACCAGCCCTTAGGGATAGACCAAGTGCCCGACGAGATCCGGCGCAGCAGTATTATGGTGGTACTCACCTCTAAAACAGCCAAAGGCATGATGACTACCAAGTTCTTCGAAGCTCTTGGGGCCGAGAAACCCGTCCTCTGCGTACCCGATGATGAAGGCTCGCTGGCTGAAGTCATTCGTCAGACTAACGCAGGCATCACAGCTGATACGGTGGACGAGATTGAGGCGTTTATCCTGAACAAGTACGCCGAATGGCAAGCGCAAGGCTATACACGCCAAGCTGTTGATTTGCAAGCCAAGGCTGCTTTCTCGCGACTTGAGCAAGCCAAACAAATGGAGGAACTGCTATGCTGTTGAGTGTTATCATACCTGTTTTCAATGGCGAGCAAACCCTACGGCGCTGCCTAGATTCCGTACTTGCCCAAATCACGGAAGAGATGGAGGTGCTGGTGGTGAATGACGGCAGTACCGACAAAACGGCAGACATGCTGGACGAGTATGCGCGCGCGTACACCGCTATTAAGGTGTTCACGCAACAGAATCGCGGTCAGGCAGCAGCACGGAATCTGGCGTTAGAGCATGCTTCGGGCAAATGGGTTTGCTTCGTGGATGCCGATGATTACTGGGGCGAGGGGTATATCGCACAACTGCTGGAGGAATTGTCCGACCACATCGACGTGCTGCAAACGGGTTTCACGCAACTGCGGCCTGTTCGGTCCAAACGAAAGTACAGGTTTCTTTCTGCATGGAGCAAGGTAGTTCGTCTGGATTTCCTCAAGAAGCACCACATACTCTTTCCTGAAGGCCTGTACTACGACGACCCTGTTTGGGCGGCACGGCTCTGGCAGGCCAAACCGCGCATCGCATTATCCAACAACACTAAATATCAATATACTATTAATAAACAATCGATTACAGCCAACCCAAAGCCCACCGCTCCTGTCAGAAGGGAACTGCGCAATATGGGACTGCGACCCTGGTCTTTCGGCTGGCTGCGCACTCGTTTAACATTTCATTTTATCAAAAATCAGCATCTATGAAACGCTTTTTCGCCATTCTTTGCACTGTCGCTACAGCCTGTATGCTACATGCTGCCACCTACTACTGTTCGCCTTCGGGTAACGGAAGCGGCAACTCCTACAACACGCCATGCTCACTCACGGACGGTATCAACAAACTCACTACAGGAGGCGACACGCTTTATCTGCTGGGAGGACAATACAATCTGGGCAAAACTACCATCTCAGGCAAGAATGGCATCTCCTCATCGCGCTACATGGTCATTTCCGGATATCCCGGCGAAACGGCTATTTTGGACTTCCGTTCTACGCCATACGGCACGCGCGGACTGCAGATTTCATCCAATTGCACCTACCTGCATATCAAGGACCTGACACTCAGATATTCCGGAAAAAACAACCTGTACAACGAGGGCAGTTACTGCCTGTTCGAGCGGCTGGACATCTACGGTTCGTCGGATACGGGCTGCCAGATGAAGAATGGTGGAAACAATATCATAAAGAATGTGGATAGTCACGACAACTTTGATTATCAGCACTATAATTCTGTCGGAAAGGCTGACTTCGGAGGCAATGCAGATGGTTTTGCCGACAAACAGTTTACCGGTGCCGGCAACCATTATATCGGCTGTCGGGCATGGAATAACTCGGACGACGGCTGGGATTTCTTTCAGCGGGTCTCTACTTCGGAAACAGTATTGGAGAACTGCATCTGCTACCAGAACGGTCCTACTGAATACAATATGCAGGGACATCCCCGCTATCAGACCGACAAGACTTGGTTTGACCAAATCAACGGCACTACGGTCACGTCGCGCTATGACACCCAAGTGACTGTGACGCTGCAGCATTACCCCAACATGGGCAATGGAAACGGTTTCAAGTTGGGAGGCGATTATACGGCTCACAATGTGCTCATTCATCACAGTTTGGCCGTTAGCAACACGGTACGTGGGTTTGACCAGAACAACAACTCCGGCGTCATGCGAGTGTTCAACAACACCAGTTACGCCAATGGACGCAACTTCGGCTTCTATGCCAATGACAGGGGCTGCACCCTTACTATCCAAAACAACATCAGTTACCCCTTGTCGGCACAAGTGGACATCAGCAGTTCGACGCTGGTGGCCAACGACCACAATACCTGGAA